>DAOUEO010000139.1:0-20015 GCA_034430455.1 Dehalococcoidia bacterium
GGCTTTCTCACGCCCGGGAGAGCCGGCGGACGACGGACCGGTTCAGCGCCGGCGGCGCCTGGCCTCGATAAGCTCCCCTAGCCTGGCGGCGCAGCTCTCGGACCCGCCCGTCTGGAGCCCGCAGACGTTGCAGGGGGCCTTGTGGCAGTCGCTCGTGGTCTGACCCCTGAGGGCCTTGCGCCATTCACCGCGGAGGTAGGCGGTGGAGACGCCGACATCGATGTGGGACCAGGGGAAGGTCTCGAAGGCGTCGCGCTGGCGGTGGGCGTAGAAGGAGGGGTCGAGCCCCTCTTCCGCCAGGGCGGACCACCAGAGAGAGGGGTCGGAGACCTCATGCCAGGCGTCGAAGCGGGCCCCCGAGCGCCAGGCGCGGTAGACGGCGCGACCAAGCCGACGGTCGCCGCGGGAGAGGACGGCCTCCAGGAGACTCTGCTCCGGCTCCTCCCAAGAGAAGCCGACGCCGCTGCGCTTGAGGCCGCGCCTCAGGTGGTCGTGGCGGAGCGCGAGATCAGCGGCGGTCATCTGGGGCACCCACTGGAAAGGGGTGTGGGGCTTGGGGATGAAGTTGGATGTGCTGACGCGCACCTGCGCCCTTCCTCCCTGGTGCCGCCGACCGATCTCTTTGACGCCGGCGGCCAGGTCGACGATCCCCTGCACGTCATCGAGGGTCTCGGTCGGGAGGCCGACCATGAAGTACAGCTTGACGCTCGTCCAGCCGTGACCGAAGGCCGCCTCTGCCGCCTGGAAGAGGTCGTCCTCGCTCGTGGGTTTGTTGATGCAGTCGCGGAGGCGCTGGCTGCCCGCCTCGGGGGCGAAGGTGATGTTGTGCTTGCCCCGACCGCCGACGGCGGCGGCGACGCGCACGGAGAAGCTGTCGACCCGCAGGCTGGGGAGGGCGATGGCAAGAGGCTCGTCGAAGCAGTCGCGCAGCCCCTCGATTATCTGCTCTATCTGCGAGTGGTCGGCGGCGCTGAGGGAGAGGAGAGCTAGCTCGTTGTGGCCCGTGTTGGCGATGAGCTCCCGCGCCGCCCCTATCACCTCCGGGGGCGGGCGCTCCAGACGCGGCCGGTAGACGACGCCCGCCTGGCAGAACCGACAGCCTTGGGTGCAGCCGCGCTGGATCTCGACCGCCGCCCGGTCGTGGACGGTCTGGAGGAAGGGCACGATCGGCCGGAGAGGAGACGGGGGCAGCGGCTCCACAAAGCGACGGCGCACCTTTGCCGACGCGGCCGAGTCGAGCGGCTCTATGCGGCAGACGGTGCCGTCGTCGTGGTAGTCGACGCGGTAGAAGCCGGGCACGTAGACGCCGGGTATCCGCGCCAGACGGCGCAGGAGGTCGCCGCGTGAGACCTCGCTTTCCTTCTTCCACTCCCTCAAGACCGCGACGATCTCCAGCACCACCTCTTCGCCGTCGCCGAGGACAAAGGCGTCGATGAAGTCGGCCAAGGGCTCCGGGTTCAGGGCGGCGGTGCCGCCGGCGATGATCAGGGGGAAGGAGCCGTCCCTCTCGGCGGCCAGCAGGGGGATGCCCGCCAGGTCGAGCATGTTGAGGACGTTGGAGTAGGAGAGCTCGTAGCCGAGGGAGAAGCCGACGACGTCGAACTCCCGCAGGGGATGACGCGTCTCCAGGCTGAAGAGGGGGAGAGCGGCGGCGCGCATCTCCGCCTCCATGTCCGTCCAGGGGGCGTAGACGCGCTCGGTCAGGACGTCCGGCTGCGCGTTGAGGATCTCGTAGAGGATGGCCAGCCCCAGGTTGGACATGCCGATGTCGTAGATGTCGGGATAGGCCAGGGCAAGGCGTATCGCAGCGCTCTCCCAGTCCTTGACGACGGAGTTCCACTCGCCGCCGCTGTAGCGGGCGGGCCTGCTCACCCTGGCCAGGACGCGATCCAGGTCTTGGCCGTCCAAACGCACCTTCTCCATCGCCGGATACAAGATCATCATAGCTGAAGGTGTAGGCGCTGGCAATTTGGGCGCTATATCGCAAAAGATGATACTATGGGGCGGGTCTTGACTTGGCTGGGAAGCGAAGGTTAGGCTTCCCTAGACCGTCTTAGCAAAGCACAAATGGAACAGCATGGCCCAGCCCGAGGACGATCGGCCGGAGGACGAGCCTGCCCCTCTCGCGGTCAGCGAGAAGAAGGGGCTCTACTGGCAGAGTGACTATGCGCTGCTCCTGGCGGCCGTCACTCTCGTCACCGCAATCGCCTTCGCCTTCTTCTACTTCGACTTAGACATCGCCAAGCTGCGGACCTACGGCTACCTGGGTGTCTTCGCCATCAGCCTGATTGGGGCAGCCTCTATCTTCCTTCCGACGCCGAGCATGGCCGCGATCTTCGGCGGCGGGGTCTTGCTCGACCCCCTGCTGGGGATACCGACGCCGATAATGGTGGGGCTCGTGGCGGGGCTGGGGGAAGCGCTGGGGGAGTTCACGGGATACGCGGCGGGATACGGCGGCGGCGCGGCCATCCAGGACCGGGCCTTCTTCGGGGTGGTGCGGAGCTGGATGGACCGCCACGGCACGATTACGATGTTCGTCTTCTCCGCCATCCCCAACCCGGTATTCGACGTCGCGGGGATAATAGCGGGGGCGACAAGGATGTCCTGGTGGCGCTTCTTCCTCGCGGTCTGGGCGGGCAAGACGGTGAAGGACATCCTGATCGCGGCGACGGGGGTGGTCAGCCTGGGCCTGATCGAGCGCCTCTTCGATTAGGATGCGATGCCCCCTCGCTTTACGGCGCTCTCGGCAGGCGCTATCATCCTTAGGTAGTGCGTGCAGATGCGCCGGTCCGGCGGCGCCAATCCGGTCGGACGGCTGAAATTGTCTTTGATAATTCATTCGTCCATTATCTTCGCTCTGAGTGTGCTGGCGGGCGCTCTTTTTCTCTTGCGGGCCGGGAGGAGCTATCATGGTGGAGATCATCTTTCGGGCCTTGGTGGCCGCGATCCTGGGGGGAGGCGGCTTCTGGCTGGGCCGGGTGGCAACGGAGGAGAAGACGGATCCGGCGGCATGGGCGCTGTCGGCGGCGCTGCTGCTGCTGGGGGTAGTCTTGGGGGCTTGGGGGGTCCCTTACCTTTTGCTGCGACCGCTGCGCCGGTTTAGATCCCTGTCGCTGCTGCAACTCGGCCTGCTCACGGTGGGACTCCTGGCGGGCCTCATCGTCGCGGCGCTTCTCGTACCCACCCTCTCTGTCCTTCCGGAACCGGCCGACTGGATAGCGTCTCTGGTGGTCGCGGTCGTCGCCGTAGCCCTGGGCATGGGGACGATGCTCAGCCGGCAGGAGGAGTTCGCCGCCCTCTGGGAGCGCCGCGCCCCCGGCGCCGGCGGGTACAACGCGAACGGTTTCGCTCCCAAGAACCTGAACTCGAACCAGAAGCTGCTGGTCGACACCAGCGGCATTATCGACGGCCGCATCGCCGACATCTCGGAGACGGGCTTCATCCAGGGAACGCTCGTGTTGCCGCACTTCGTCCTTGACGAGCTGCGGCATATCGCCGACTCGCCGGACGGCCTGCGCCGCAACCGGGGACGGCGGGGGCTGGATGTGCTGAACCGGCTGCAAAAGGAGTCGCCCGTCCCCATCGAGATCACGGACACCGACTTCGAGGATATTCAGGATGTGGACAGCAAGCTCGTGAAGCTGGCCTCCTTGTACGGCTGCCCCATCCTCACCAACGACTTCAACCTGAACCGGGTGGCCGAGCTGCAGGGGGTGCGCGTCCTCAACATCAACCAGTTGGCGAACGCCGTGAAGTCCGTGGTCTTGCCGGGAGAGGAGATGACGACCCGCATCATCCAGGAGGGCAAGGAGATCGGGCAGGGCGTGGGCTTTCTGGACGACGGCACGATGGTGGTGGTGGAGGGAGGCCGCCGCTATCTGAATGAGGAGATTGAGATAGTCGTAACGCGGGTGTTGCAGACGGTGGCGGGGCGGATGATCTTCGCCCAGCCACGAGGGAACGGCTGACGCAGTGACCGCCTCTTCCGAAGAAACGAAACCGCCGGCGAAGGCAACCGGCGTCGGCGCCATAATCCTGGCGGCAGGGCAGGGCCGGCGCATGGGCGGCGGCGACAAGCTCTGGGTATCGCTGGGCGGCCGGCCGCTGCTGGCGCACACACTGGCTATCTTCCAGCACTGTCCTTCCGTCCACCGGATCGTCCTGGTGCTGGCGCCCGGCAGGGAGAAGCTGGGGCAATCCCTGGTCAAGAACGCCTATCTGACGAAGGTGACGGCGATCTGCACCGGGGGCGCGGAGCGACAGGACTCGGTGCGGGAAGGGCTGGAGGCCCTGGACCCGTGCGCGTGGGTGGTGGTGCACGACGGTGCCCGTCCGCTGGTGTCGCGGCAGCTCATCGACCAGGGGCTGGCGGCGGCCCGGGAGACGGGCGCCGCGACCTGCGCCGTGCCGGCCCACGACACGATCAAGCTGGTCAGCGAGCAGGGACTGGTCGAGAAGAGCGTGGAGCGGCGGCGGTTGTGGCTGGTTCAGACGCCGCAGGTCTTCCGCTACGAGATGCTGGTGGAGGCCCACCGCGCCGCTGCCAAGCAACCACCCGCCGGTGACGACGCCACCCTGGTGGAGCGCCTGGGCCATCAAGTGCGGGTGTACATGGGGTCGTATCACAACCTGAAAGTGACGACGCCGGACGACCTTGTTCTCGCGCAGGTCTTGATTCGGTGGCATCGCGGGTAGCGGTATGCGTGTTGGCATAGGGTACGACGTCCATCCCTTCGCCAAGGGGCGCCCTCTCGTCCTGGGGGGAGTGCCGATTGCGGGCGAGGACGGCCTCAGCGGCCACAGCGACGCCGACGCCCTCCTCCACGCGATCATCGATGCCCTGCTGGGGGCGGCGGGAATGGGCGACATCGGCCAGCACTTCCCCTCCGAGGACCCGGCCTACGCCGGCGCCGACAGCAAGGAGCTGCTGCGCCATGTGGCGGGTCTGCTCAAGGGAGCGGGCTATCAGGTAGAAAACGTAGACGCCACCGTCATCGCCGAGAGGCCGCGGCTTGGGGGCCACCTGGGCCGGATGCGCCAGGCCATCGCCGCCGTCCTGGGGGTGGAGAACGCGCGCGTCAACGTGAAGGCGACGACCCATGAGGGGCTGGGGGCCATCGGCCGGGGCGAGGGTATTGCGGCGATGGCTGTGGCCCTGCTAAAGTAGGCGCCACCGGTGATCCGCTACACAGTCAGCCAAGAGGACCGTTCCCACAGCGTCTGTGTCCTGTCCCTTTGCCGCTTTCGGGGCGGGAGCTCCCGCTGCATCTGTCGGGAGGGATGCCCCACGCCGCTGGGGCGCCCCGACAGTGCAGTATCCTTAGCAGTGGGAGTATCCTGTACGGAAGGAGGTAGGGGACGGTGTCGGTCATCGCCAGAATAAGACGAGATATTCGGGCTGCCCGCGAGCGGGACCCGGCGGCCGTCGGCAATCTGGAAGTCATACTCGTCTACCCCGGCTTTCACGCCCGCCAGCTCCACCGCCTGGCGCACACCCTCTACAAGCTCAGGGTCCCCGTGTTGCCGCGGCTCATCTCCCACGTCAGCCGCTTCCTGACGGGGATCGAGATCCACCCCGGCGTCAAGATCGGGGAGGGGCTGTTCATCGACCACGGCATGGGTGTCGTCATTGGCGAGACGGCGGAGATCGGCGATAATTGTCATCTCTACCAGGGGGTAACGCTGGGCGGCACGAGCACGAAGCGGGAGAAGCGCCATCCCACGCTGGGCGACAACACGGTAGTGGGGGCCGGCGCGCAGGTCATCGGCGCCGTCCACGTGGGCGAGAACGCCCGCATCGGGGCGGGGTCGGTGGTGGTAACGAACGTCCCCGCCAATGCCACCGTAGTCGGGGTGCCCGGACACGTCGTCGCCTTCCACGACCCCGGAGACGATACCGTGATCCACCTGCCCGACCCGGAGTGGGACCGCATACAGGCGCTGGAGGACAGGGTGAAAGAGCTGGAGGAGCGGGTGGCCGCCCTCCTGCAGGAGAGGCAATCGTCAGGGGAAGGACAGAATGAGGCTCTATAACACGCTCACGCGGAGGCAGGCGGAGTTCGCGCCGGCGGGCGATACGGTGACGATGTACGTCTGCGGGCCCAACCTCTACGCGCCCTGTCACATGGGGCACGCCATGAGCTACGTCATCTTCGATGTCCTCCGCCGCTATCTGGAGTACCGCGGCTACAAGGTCCGTCACGCCCAGAACTTCACCGACATCGAGGACAAGATCATCACCCGGGCGCAGGCGATGGGGACGACTGTCGACAAGCTGGCCGAGCAGTACCGGGAGCAGTTCTTCAAAGACATGGACGGCCTCAACATCCAGCAGGCCCACGTCTACCCGGTCGCCACCGAGGAGATACCGGGGATGATCGCGATGATCGAGGGGCTGATCGCCAAGGGGCACGCCTACGAGGTGGAGGGAGACGTCTACTTCCGGGTCACCAGCGACGACGACTACGGTGAGCTGTCCGGCCGCTCCCTGGACGACCTGCAGGCGGGGGCGCGGATCGAGGTGGACGAGCGCAAGGAGCACCCGATGGACTTCGCGCTCTGGAAGGCGTCGAAGGCGGGCGAGCCGGCCTGGGACAGCCCCTGGGGGCCGGGCCGCCCCGGCTGGCACATTGAATGCTCGGTCATGTCCCTGAAGTACCTGGGGGAGACGATCGACATCCACGGCGGCGGGCAGGACCTCATCTTCCCCCATCATGAGAACGAGAAGGCGCAGTCGGAGAGCTACACAGGCGTCAAGCCCTTCGTCCGCTTCTGGGTCCACAACGGCCTAGCGCGCCTCAGCGACACCGAGGAGAAGATGACCCGCTCCCTGGGCAACCTGATCTCGATCAGCGAGGCCCTGGCGCGGCACGGCGCCGATACGCTTCGCCTCTTCATACTGGCCTCTTACTACCGCAGCCCCCTCACCTACACGGATGAGGCGCTGGAGGCGGCCAAACGGGGGGTGGAACGGCTGCGGACGGCCGCCCGCGCGCCGTCGCCGGCGGATGGGGGCGCTCCCCTCGATGCAGCGCCCTTCCGGGAGCGCTTCGGGGAGGCGATGGAGGATGACCTCAACACCGCCCAGGCCCTCGCCGCCCTCTTCGACCTGGCGCGAGAGAGCAACCGCGCCCGCGACGAGGGCCGCGCCGTGGGGGATGCGCAGTCGCTGCTGCTGGAGCTTGCGGGGGTGCTGGGCCTGCGGCTGGAGGAGGAGGTGGTGTCGGTGGGAGCGGCGCCGTTCATCGACCTGCTGCTGGAGTTGCGGGAGGATCTCCGGAAGGCGAAACAGTTCGCGCTGGCCGACCAGATCCGCAGCCGGCTGGGCGATCTGGGCATCAGCCTGGAGGATGCCCGCGAGGGCACGGTTTGGAAGCGCAAGGATTGACTTTGCGCAGGGCAACACCTATACTACTTCGTAGCATGAGCCCCGATTAACGGGGGCCTACTTTTGTTACGCCTTAGAGGGGGCGTGCCCGAGTGGCGCAATGGTAGCGCAACCGATTTGTAATCGGTAGGTTGGTGGGTTCGAATCCCCCCTCGGGCTCCAAAGCTCGTCTGCGTGGGGAGGGGTGGGTGAGTGGCTAAAACCGGCGGTCTGTAAAACCGCAGCCTGACGGCTTCGCAGGTTCGAATCCTGCCCCCTCCACCACCCTCATGGGAGAGGGCGGGCCGGTAGGCGGAGGCCAGGGTTGGATGCAGCCCGAGGGCCTCTTCGCATTCGGCCAGCGGAGGCGAGCCATAGTTGCTGTCGATATTGGGCGCGACGCCCGGGGGCAAGCGCCGGCTGCAGGCGAGCGGCGGGGGCCGAGGAGGAAGATTCGGGCCGCCAGCCGCCACTAGTTCAGGCGCCCACATAGCTCAGCAGGTAGAGCACGTTCTTGGTAAGAACGGGGTCCCCGGTTCGATTCCGGGTGTGGGCTCCATATTCAGGAGGATTGGACGACATGGCCAAGAAGAAGTTCGAGCGAACGAAGCCCCACGTAAACGTCGGCACCATCGGTCACGTGGACCATGGGAAGACTACCCTTCTGTCAGCCATAACGAAGGTGTTAGCGCTCAAGGGGCTGGCGGAGTACCGCGACTTCTGGAGCATCGACAACGCCCCCGAGGAGCGGGCGCGCGGGATCACGATCCAGGTCCAGCACGTGGAGTATGAGACGGAGAAACGGCACTACGCCCATATCGACTGCCCTGGCCATGCGGACTACATCAAGAATATGATCACCGGCGCGGCCCAGATGGACGGTGCCATCCTGGTGGTGGCCGCCCCCGAGGGGCCGATGCCCCAGACACGGGAGCACATCCTGCTGGCCCGTCAGGTCGACGTGCCGGCGATGGTCGTATACATGAACAAGATCGATCAGATGGACGACCCCGAGCTCCTGGACCTCGTGGAGCTGGAGCTGCGCGAGCTCCTTACGAGCTACCAGTTCCCCGGCGACAAGATACCGATCATCCGCGGTTCCGCCTTGAAGGCGATGGAGTCGGAGAGCAAGGACCCCGATGCCCCCGAGTTCGAGAGCATCTGGAAGCTCATGGACGCCGTCGACGAGTACATCCCGCAGCCGGAGAGGCCGCGCGACCAGCCGTTCCTGATGCCCGTCGAGGACGTGTTCGGCATCAAGGGACGGGGCACGGTGGTGACCGGTCGAGTCGAGCGGGGCGTCGTCAAGGTCGGCGAGGAGATCGAGATCGTCGGTCTCGCCGAGACCCGCAAGACGGTGGTGACGGGCGTGGAGATGTTCCGCAAGACCCTGGACTTCGGCGAGCCCGGCGACAACGTGGGCCTGCTGCTGCGGGGCGTCGAGCGGGACGATGTGCAGCGCGGACAGGTCATCGCCGCCCCCGGCAGCATCAAGCCTCACACCTACTTCGACGGGCGGGTGTACGTCCTGTCCAAGGAGGAGGGAGGCCGCCATACCCCCTTCTTCGCCGGCTACCGGCCGCAGTTCTACCTGCGCACGACTGACGTGACCGGCTCCGCCGAACTCCCCGAGGGCGTGGAGATGGTAATGCCCGGCGACAACGTCGACCTGAAGGTGCGGCTGATCGACCCCATCGCCCTGGAAGAAGGCGTGCGCTTCGCCATCCGCGAAGGCGGACGGACCGTCGGGGCGGGCGTGTGCACCAAGGTCATTGAGTAGAGGCGCCGGGATGAGCGGGCCGGGTCGGTGAAAGGCGGAGCGAGGAATGGCCAAGAAGGAAGAGAGAACGATCATCCACCTGGCCTGCAGTGAGTGCCGAGAGCGGAACTACACCACGGTCAAGAACCGCAGGAACGACTCCGACCGCCTGGAGCTACGCAAGTACTGCCCCCGCTGTCGCGCCCATCGCCCGCACCGGGAGGTCAGATAGGGTCTCCATGCCAGCGGCATCTCTGAGACAAAGGGCCTGGGGCGCGGAGGGAGATCGAAGATGAGTCGCGCCATGAGGCGCCATCCCATGAGCAGCAAGCCGTCGAAGCGGCCTGCCCCGCCGCGGCCAGGCAAGACGCCCTCGCCCCGCGCCCGTAAGGGCTGGCGGGCCGCCCTCATGCCACGCTGGGTGGAGGACATCGTCAGCGAGCTCCGGAAGGTGACGTGGCCCACCCGCCACGAGACGGTGAATTTGACGATAGTCGTGCTGGTGGTGGCGGTCGTCATAGGGTTCATACTGGGTGGGATTGATGTGTTCTTCAACTGGCTCATCTCTCACACCCTGTTGCGCTAGAGGAATCGAGGAGAGACAGTGCCCCGGAAGAAGAAGGCGGCAGTCGCGGACGAAGAGCAGGCTGCGGTAGCGGAAGCGGAGGCCCCACCTCCTGAGGAAGCGGCTGACATTTCAGTCGAGGGGCGGGCCTGGTACGTGATCCACACCTACTCCGGCTACGAGAACAAGGTCAGGACCAACCTGGAACACCGCATCGAGTCCATGGACGCGCGGGACCTCATCTTCCAGGTGATCGTGCCCACGGAGGAGGAGATCGAGATCAAGGACGGCCAGCGCCGCACCGTCGAGAAGAAGGTCTTCCCCGGCTACGTCCTGGTGCAGATTATCGAGCTGCGGGAGGACGACCCACAGTCGAGCCGGGCCTGGTTCGTCGTCCGCAACACGCCGGGGGTCACCGGATTCGTGGGGTCGGGCACGCGACCCACCTCCCTGGACGTGGCGGATGTCGAGAAGATCCTCCGCCAGATGCGGGCGGAGGAGCCCCGCGTCAAGGTGGGGTTCACGGTGGGCCAGAGCGTGCGGGTGATCGACGGGCCCTTCATGGACTTCGTCGGTCAGGTCGACGAGATCAACCTGGAGAAGGGGCGGGTAAGGGTTCTCGTCTCTTTCTTCGGCAGAGAGACGCCGGTGGAGCTCGATTTCCTTCAGGTAGAGAGGCTGTAGCTTGGCGAAGAAGATTCGAGCGATTATCAAGCTCCAGATCGAGGCCGGCAAGGCGAACCCGGCGCCGCCCGTGGGCCCCGCCCTCGGACAGCACGGCGTCAACATAATGGCCTTCTGCAAAGACTACAACGAGCGCACGGGGTCGCAGGCAGGCACGATCGTGCCGGTGGAGATCACGGTCTTCGAGGACCGCTCCTTCACCTACGTCCTGAAGACGCCGCCTGTCTCCGACCTCTTGAAGAGGGCCATCGCCATCGAAAAAGGGAGCGCCGCTCAGAAGCGGGAGAAGGTGGGGCAGATCTCTCCCGCGAAGGTCCGCGAGATCGCCGCGATCAAGCTGCGGGACCTGAACGCCACGGACATCGAGGCGGCGGTGAAGACGGTTGAAGGGACCGCCCGCAGCATGGGCATTGAGGTGCGGGAGCCGGCCGCAAGCGAGAACGGCGCGCAGGATGACTAGACAAGGGAAGAACTACCTGCAGGCAGCCGGCCTGGTGGACCGCCAGCAGGGCTATCAGCCGCTGGAGGCGATTCAACTCGCCAAGAAGGCCGCCTACGCCAAGTTCGACGAGACGGTAGAGCTGCACATGCGGACGGGGCTGGACGCCCGCCACGCCGACCAGCAGCTGCGGGGCTCCGTACTCCTGCCACACGGCCTGGGCAAGACGGTGCGGGTTCTCGTCTTCGCCGAGGGCGAGGGCGCGAAGCAGGCGCAGGAGGCGGGAGCCGATTTCGTCGGCGGCGACGACCTGATCAAGAAGGTCGAGGGCGGCTGGACGGACTTCGACGTGGCGCTGGCGCAGCGGGAGCTGATGGGCAAGGTGGGCCGGCTGGGGCGCGTCCTCGGGCCGCGCGGCCTGATGCCCAACCCGCGCTCCGGCACCGTACTGGAGGAGCAGGACCTGGGCAAGGCCGTCCACGACGCCCGTCAGGGCCGGGTGGAGTTCCGTCTCGACCGCAGCGCGCTCATCCACGTCCCTATCGGCAAGATCAGCTTCGAAGAGGAGAAGCTGCTGGGGAACCTGGCGGCGATGGTGGAGGCGATAGTTAAGTCGAAACCCAGCGGCGCCAAGGGGCAGTTCGTCAGGAGCGCGACGCTGACAACGACGATGGGCCCGGGGATCAAGCTGGAGCTGGGTCCCACCCTGAGCCTGAGCACGAACTAGGGGTCGCCGGCCGGAGCGGCCGCCAAGCCCCTATAGTCTGACAATACACAACGCCGCAGACAGCGGGTCCCCGGATAGCGGGGTTAATGGAAACGCCCGCCGAGGCGAAGAGCGCGGTGGTACCGGGCATCACCAACAGGCCCGCGCCGTCCGCGCCCGGCCCTTGTCTGCGGCGACAAGGGCCTTTCTGTGGCCGGAAGGGGAGGAGAGCGATGCCGACGGCAAAGAAGCTGCAGATCGTGGATGAGCTCAAGGAGCAGATCAACCGGAGCACGATCATCATCGGGGCCGAGTACAAGGGGCTCAGGGTGTCCGAGATCGGGGCCCTGCGCCGCCAGCTCGGCGCAAAGGGGGTGCAGGTTAGGGTCACCAAGAACACGCTGCTCCGGCTGGCGGCCGCCGCGGCAGGCAAGCCGGCGGTCGCCGAGCTGGCGGAGGGGCCGACGGCGATCATCTTCAGTTACGGCGACGCCGTCGAGGCGGCGAAAGCGGTGAGGGAGTACGCGCAGGCGGCGAAGAACGCCTTCTCTCCCCGCCGCGCTCTCATGGAGGGACGGCTGCTATCGGCCCGCGATCTGGGCGACGTGGCGTCGTTGCCACCGCGGCCCCTGATGCTGGGGCGGCTGATGGGCGGACTGTGGGGGCCGGTGTCGCGCCTGGCGCAGCTCCTGGCGGCCGCTGTCGTCCACCCCACCGGGCAGCTCTTGAACTCGGGCCTGGTTCAACTCAACGGCCTGTTGGAGGCGCGGGCGCGGCAGTTGGAGGAGGCCTAGCCCTCCCTCGGCGCCGCTGGGAGCCGGCTCAATACGTACGAGGTATTCAGTTCTCAATCAGAGGAGGGAGCACAAAGTGCCAGCCAAGACGACGAAATCAGCAGAGAAAGAGGCGGCGGCCGACCGCGTGGATCAGGCCTTCGAGCTGATCAAGGGGATGACGATCCTTGAGCTCCGCGACCTCAACAAGCGCATCGAGGAGGAGTTCGGGGTGAGCGCCGCCCCCATTGCCGTTGCCGCGGCGCCGATGGCCGTCGGCGCGGCCGGGCCGGCAGCCGCCGCTCCCGCCGAGGAGGAGGAGGAGCAGACAGAGTGGGCGGTCGTCCTCAAGGACATGGGGCCTAACAAGATCAACGTGATCAAGGCCGTGCGCGAGGTCACCACACTCGGTCTCAAGGAGGCGAAGGACCTGGTGGAAGGGGCGCCGATTAACGTCAAGGAGGGCGTCACCAAAGAGGAGGCAGAGGTCGCGGTGACCAAGCTGCGGGAGGCCGGCGGCACCGTCGAACTGAAGTAGAAGCAGCAGACCTCTCCCGATCTGATAGCCATTAACGCTTGCCTCACTGGTCAGTGGCGTCAAAACCTGCTATATTGCCGCTTGCATGAAGTGCTACGCCTGCGACAAGGACGCGGTCCAAGAGTGCAGGCGCTGCGGCAGGCTGTACTGCAGCGACCACGGCGATGAACTCTGCGCCGAGTGTCTCCGGCCTGCCAGCGCCCTGCCCTCCTACGCGCTCTACAGGGGCTCCCTCCTGGCGCTCCTGATAGGGACGGCCGTCGCTCTCTGGCTCCTGCTGAAGCCGCCGGAGAAGGCGAGCGAATCGATCCCCAGCGTCATCATGCCGACGGCGGCGGTGACCGCGACGGTCCGGCCATCCCCGATGACGCCTACCACGGCGACACCCCTAACCGGCACGCCAGCTGGCACGCCGGTGGGTACGCCGGCAACCACGCCGGCCGCTACCGCCACCCCGGGTGTGAACGAATACACGGTGGAAGAAGGCGACTCCCTGTTCAGCATCGCCGAGCAGTTCCTCCCCCCCGGAGAGGAGATCGGGGACTTCGCCCAGCGAATAGCAGAGGCGAACGACCTTAGCTTCGAAGACCCGCTCCTCCATCCCGGACAGACGCTGCGCATACCGGAGTAGAACGGCCGCCATAGCCTATCATCCCCACGCGCCCCCGTGGTGGCCGTATCGAATAAGGGCGAAAGCCATCCTGCCGCCATCACTGACCTGCCAGATAGCGGGGAGAGACGCCGGTGATCACGAAAGAGAAGGTCCCCCTGGAGTACCACACGCTGATCCGCGACCTGCCGGCCTCGGAGCGACCGCGGGAACGGCTGCGCGACTACGGCCCGCAGGCCCTCTCCAGCGCGGAGCTGCTGGCCATCATCCTGAGGACGGGGACCAACCGGGAGAGCGTGCTATCGGTGGCGTCGCGCCTCCTCTCGCAGCACCAGGGGCTCGCGGGGCTGGCGCGCGTGAGCTTCGCGGAGCTCTGCCAGGAACGCGGGCTGGGAGAGGCGAAGGCCGCCCAGTTGAAGGCGGCGCTGGAGCTGGGGAGACGTCTCGCGGCGAGCCAGCCGGATGCGAGGGCGATGGTGCGGTCTCCCGCCGATGTGGCGAACCTGCTCTCCGCCGAGATGGGCCTCCTGGAGCAGGAGCACCTGCGCGTGGTGCTCTTGAACACGAGGAACGAGGTGCTGGGGATCCCAGAGGTCTACAAAGGCAGCGTCAATACCTCCCTGGTACGGGTGGGAGAGCTCTTTCGCGAGGCGGTGCGCCGGAACTGCCCGGCGGTGGTGGTGGTCCACAACCATCCCTCCGGCGACCCGACCCCCTCCGCGGATGACCTGTCCATGACCCGTCAGATGGTGGAGGCGGGCCGCCTGCTCGATATCGAGGTGCTGGACCATGTGATTATCGGCCACGGGCGCTATGTGAGTCTGAAGGAGCAGGGGCTGGGCTTTGGCGGTGAGGGCGCGGAGAGTCAGCCGAAGGGGGTATGAGAGATTACCCTGATTGACTGTTAGGCGGGGGATGCGGATAATCCGAAAGAGTGTAAGGAGGTGCACGGTTGAAGAAGATACTAGCGTTGTTCCTGATAGTGATGGCTCTGGTTGCCGGGGCGGCGTTTGTCGCCTGCGGTGGCGGAGACGACGAAGACAAGGACGAGAAGGCCACGCCGGTTGCACAGGAGACCAAGGAGGGCAACGGGGGAGAAGAAGAAACGCCTGCTGCCAAGCCAACAAAGGAGGAGGATGGGGAGGAAGACGGCGACGGGGGGAACGGCGGCGGAGCGGGATCGGTAGGGGACATACCGGTCTATCCGGGGGCCAAGAAGATCGGCGAGTGGTCTACAACGGGCAGCGGCATGGCAGGAGCGCCCATGGACCTCGGTGAATACAACGAGATCACGTACGCCATGTTTGAGACCGATGACTCGGTCGATGACGTTCTAGACTTCTACGTGGATAAGATGAAGGGCTGGGACGAAGAGGGGACGTTCAGTTTTGGTGAGGCCGAAGATGCCATGAGCTGGCACTATTGGACGAAAGACGGGGGCACGGTCGGCGCCATGGTCATGGTTGTTGAGGAAGGGGATTATACTGCCTTCACTGTATATATGGCCTCACAGTAGCTGAGGCCGGCAGCGTTCTGGCCTGTTCTTAAGCGATATGGAGAGGGGTATCCCTAGCGGGTGCCCCTCTTCTTCTTTCGTAGATGGGCCTGCGCCTCCCCCTGCACGATCCGGTAGACCTCGGCAAGCGGCAGAGACCGCTCCTCCGCCAGCCGCCGGCACGACTCGTACTCAGGAGAGAGCTTCGGCGGCTCGCCTTGCCAGCGCTTCACCTTGACGACCGCTGTCCCCAGGCTCGAAGGGAAGGTGATCACCTCGCGCTCGGCCTCATGGCGGCGCACCTCCGCCACCCGCACGCCAAGGGTCGAAGTCTCCCGCAGCAAGACGCCGACAATAGTCTCCTCCTTATCGATGGGGCAGAGGGCAGAAAGCTTGGTCGCCGGCCGGTTCTTCTTCATCTGAACGGGCGTGAACCAGACGTCGGCGGCGCCGGCGGCGAAGAGGCGGCCCTGCACGTAGCCCAGGATCTCCGGGCTCATGTCGTCGACGTTGGTCTCGACGATGAGCATGCTCGCCGTGGCCGCCGGTAGGACCTCCCCGAGCCAGAGGCGCAGCACATTGGGCCTGCCCTCGATGTCGCGGCTGCCGGCGCCGTAGCCGACCTTCGTGACCCTCATCGCCGGCCTGTCGAAGCGGGCGAGGGTGGTGACGATCGCCGCCCCGGTGGGGGTGACGAGCTCGCCCTGCCATTCGGCGCCGGAAACGGGGGCGCGGGCGCGGGCGATCAGTTCCAGGGTGGCCGGGGCCGGCAGGGGCAACGAGCCATGGGCCGCCTGTACGCTCCCTCCACCGGCGGGCAGGGCGGAGGCGAACAGCTCCTCGACCCCGAGAAGGCGCAGCCCCGCCACGGCGCCCATGACGTCGATGACGGTGTCCAGCGACCCCAGTTCGTGCAGCACGACGGAGTCGGGCGTAACGCCGTGCACCCGCGCCTCGGCCTCGGCCAGACGCTGGAACACGGCGGCGCCCCGCTCCTTGTCGCCGTCGGGGAGGGCGCTCTTCCCGATCAGGCTGATGATCTCGCTCAGCCGGCCGTGGGATGGCTCGTCCTCCAGCTCGACGACGGCCTGGGTGGCCGCCAGACCAGCCCGACGTGCCTTCCTCGCCTTCAAACGGTAGCCCTTCACCCCGAGCTTGGCCAGCTCCCGTCGCAGCGCCTGAACGGAGAGGCCGGCGTCGAGGAGGGCGCCGAGGAGCATGTCGCCGCTGATGCCGGAGAAGCAGTCGAGATAGGCTATCGAGGCCATTCCTTCCTCTCCCCTGCGGTCGCTCTCACCGGCTAGCCTTCGTCCTGGGAATGGGCGATGTGGTTGATGACGGCGGCGAGGTAGCCGGCGCCGAAGCCGTTGTCGATGTTGACGACGGCGACGCCGGGGGCACAGCTATTGAGCATCGTCAGGAGAGGGGCAAGGCCCTTAAAGCTGGCCCCGTATCCTGTGGATGTGGGCACGGCGATGACCGGCACCGCCACCAGTCCCGCCACGACGCTGGGAAGGGCGCCCTCCATCCCCGCTGCGACTACCAGTGCCCGCGCCTCGCGCAGCTTGGGGAGGTGGTCGAGCAGACGGTGGATGCCTGCCACGCCGACGTCATACACCCGTTCCACCCGGTGCCCCATCAGCTCCGCAGTTACCGCCGCCTCTTCCGACACCGGCAGGTCGGCGGTCCCGGCGCAGAGGACGGCCACGCCCGGCGTGGGGGCAGGGGGCCCGCGGTTCACGGTCGCCGCCCGCGCCGTTTCGTGATAGACGGCGTCGGGGATGTGCTTTCGGATCGCCTGGAAGCAGGCGTCGTCGATACGGGTGACGAGGAGGCGACCGGAGCGCTCCACCAGCTTCCGCGCCACGCCGACGACCTGCTCGGGCGTCTTGCCCTCGCCCAACACGACCTCGGGCAGGTCATCGCGCAGGGCGCGGTGGTGGTCTATCTTGGCGAAGCCGATGTCTTCGTAAGGCAGATAGCGCAGCTCCTCCAGGGCGTCTTCGACGCCGGTGGTGCCGGCGGCCACCGCCGCCAGGAGTTCCCGGACCCTTTCCTCGCTGATTGGTTCACCTCTTGATCGTCACGTTCTCTGTCCTGACATAGGAGCGAAGCGGATCATAACATTGCCCGCCGCAGGGGGCAAAGAGCCGCGGGCCCGGCCGGCCGCGCGGCTTGTCTGCCCCGGTGGTGATGATATAATCTGCCAGCGATGGCAGTCAGAACCTGGGTCGGGCGTTTTGGGATTGTGCGGGGTCAGGCGCAGGAGATGGGCCCCTGGCAGGGGGTGTTCACCCGCCGCGCGCCTGGTGAGGAGCCTGCCCAGCTCTACGTCCTCGTCCATCCCGCTCTGCCGGGGAGTGAGGAGTTCTGCGGCCAGATGGTGGCGGTCATCGGCCGCCTGTTCGAGCGGCAGCAGCTATCCCTCACCGGCGCGCTGGTCAAGGCGATCAGCGCCGCCCATGACAATCTCCGAGACTGGAACCGGCGCAGCCTGCGCGAGCATCAGGCGGGCGCCGGCCTGAGCTGCCTGGTCGTCCAGGGAACGTTGGCCTACCTGGCCCAGGCCGGGCCCAGCCTCGCTTACCACTGCGGCGACGGCGTATTTCGCCGGGTGGCGCCCCAGGACCCGCAGGCCACCGCCGTCGTCGGCTTGGCCGAGGAGCTTCGCCCCGAGCTGAGCCGATTCGAGCTCTCGCCGGGAGACCTGGTGCTGGTGGTCTCCCCCGGCCTCTCCGAGATCGCGGACGAGGAGGCGCTCGCCGCCCTGCTAGCCGCCGATGGGGAGCAGGCCCTCTCCGAGGTCTACCTGCTCACGCGCGACGAGCAGGACTTCTCGGCCTTCCTCCTGAGCTGCTACGCGGAGCCGGAGGCCGCCGCCCCCGAGCCCGCTCCCGACGAAGAGGAAGCGACGGAGGATGAGTATGAGATGCCGGGGATGGCCCCGGTCGAGGGGGAGGAGCCGCCGGAACAGGCGACTATTGCGGAAGAGCCGCCGCCGCCCCCCCTGGAGGAGGCATACGGCGCGCCGCCGCTCGGAGAGGACGACGAGGGAGACCGCCCCTTCTCTCCAATGGACCCGGAAGCAGCCGCCGCACCCTCCACCGACATCACCCGTCGCGCCGTCCGCCTGCGGAGCTCCCAGCCCAGCCTCCGCCGCTACGGCCGCACCACGACCGCCGGCCGCCCCTCTTCGCTCCCCTGGTGGGCGATCGCCGCCGTCCTGTTCCTGGGGATCGCCGCCCTGCTGGCATGGTGCTTCATCCCCGGCTCCATGGAGGAGAACCGCGAGCAGAAGTTCACCTCCCTGCTGACGGACGCCCGCAGCTCCTACTCCGAGGCCCTCGATTCGTCCGACCCCGCCGCCAAACGGGCGGGGTTGGAGAGGGCGGACGCGCTCCTCGTCGACGCGGCGGAGATTCGCCCCGACGACGGCGATCTCGCCAGCCTGCGGCTCCAGGTGTCCCAGGCACTGGCTGAGCTGGACGCTGTCTACGAGATGACCGATCTGCAACTCCTCGCCGACCTGCGGACTCAGGTGACCGGCGATATCTCCCTGCAGCGGCTGGTGGTCGGCGGCGGCGCCGCGTATCTCCTCGACCGCAAGGGAGGCCGGGTGATCGCGCTGCCCCTGGGCCAGCCGGGAGCCCGGGCGGATGTGATCCTGAGTGAGGGCGATCTCGTCGGCGTCCTCGAGGCGGGACGGCCTGTCCAGATGACCTGGGCGCCCGACGTCGACGGCGGCAGGCTGCTGGTCCTCGACAGCGAGCGCAATCTCTTCTCATTCGACCCCGCAGAGGGTGCCGGCCTCGTCTCCCTGCGGGGCGCCGATGGCTGGGAGTCGGTGGACGGGCTCGCCAGCTACAACGGGAACCTCTATGTGCTGGACACGCAAGGCGACCAGGTGTGGCGCTACCTGCCCACCGAGGGGGGCTTCGACAGCGAGCGCACGGGGCTCCTCTCGGGAGCAGACCTGGAAGGCGCCGTGGGCCTCAGCGTCGGCGGCGATATCTACCTCCTCACGGACAAGGGTGGCATCCGCCGCTTCTCAGGGGGGGAGGAGATAGCCTTCGAGATGGAGGGCATCGACCAGCCCCTGGTCTCCCCCGCATCGCCGGTGCTCCTAGAGGCGGGGAAGCTGCTGGTGGTCGACCGCAGCAACAAGCGCGTCGTGGCCTTCTCCCTCAACGGCCGGTTCCAGCGTCAGCTTGTCAGCGGCAAGTTCACCGACCTTCAGGCCGTGGACGTGGACGAGGTGGCCGCCCGCATCTATATCCTGGACGGCGACTCACTGTACGACGCCCCTCTACCGCCGCTGGGACAGGAGAACCAGCCTCCCGTCGAGGAGGAGCCGCCCGCCGAGGATACTCCGTCCTCTGACCAAGCAGCGACTCCCCTTCCCCCATGAGAATCCTGGGGATCGAGACATCCTGCGATGAGACCGCGGCCGCCGTCGTGGAGGACGGTCGCCGCCTCCTCTCCAACGTGATCGCCTCCCAGGTCGACCTGCACGCCCGCTACGGCGGAGTCGTCCCCGAGGTAGCCTCCCGCAAGCACCTGGAGAGCATATTGCCGGTGATCGAGGCCGCTCTCGACGAGGCGGGATGCGCCTGGGATGACCTGACGGCGGTGGCGGCGACGGTCGGCCCAGGCCTATCGGGGTCGCTGCTCGTGGGGGTGAACGTGGCAAAGGCTATCGTCTTCGCGCGGGGGATGCCGTTGGTGCCGGTAAGCCACCTGGAGAGCCACATCTACGCCAACTGGATAGGGCGGGACGGAGAAGAGACGCCACCTCCCGGCTTCCCCCTGCTTGCCCTCATCGTCTCCGGCGGCCACACCGATCTGGTGGTCATGGAAGACCACGGCCGCTACCGCGGGCTGGGCCACACCCGCGACGACGCCGCCGGTGAGGCGTTCGACAAGGTCGCGCGGCTCCTGGGGCTGGGCTTTCCCGGTGGGCCAGCCGTCGAGAGGGCGGCAGCGGGCAAGGCGCCTTCGTTGCGGCTGCCGCGGGCGTGGCTGCCAGGGAGCTACGACTTCAGCTTCAGCGGCCTGAAGACGGCCGTCCTCCGTCTCGCCC
>DAOUEO010000140.1:0-41471 GCA_034430455.1 Dehalococcoidia bacterium
CACCACCATTTCGAGTTGCTCGGCTGGTCAGAGCCCCAGATCGTGACAAGATTTTGGCTAATTGGCATGGTTGGGGGGCTCTTGGGTATAGCATTAGCGCTGTCAGATTAGTTAAAATGCTATGACACCTGAGCTAGACTTTCGGGGCAAGAAGGTGACGGTGGTGGGGCTGGGTATCGAGGGCGTGGATCTGGTGCGATACCTGGTGGGCCAGGGCGCTCGGGTCACCGCCAGCGACGTCAGGACGGCAGACCGTCTGACTCCTCATTTGCGGGAGATGGACGGGCTCCCTATCCGCCTCTCCCTCGGCGCCAACGACCCCGCCGATACGGTGAGCGCCGACATGGTGTTCGTCTCGCAAAGCGTCCCCCTCGATATCCCCGCCCTGTCGGCGGCCCGCGAGCGGGGGGTGCCCCTGAGCTCGATGATGCGGCTGTTCCTCGATCTCTGCCCGGGACCTGTGATCGGGATCACCGGCAGCAGCGGCAAGACGACGGTCACGAGCCTGGTGGGGGCGATGCTGGCGGCCGCCGGCATGCCGCACGTGGTGGGCGGCAACATCGGCGTGGGGCTGCTGTCACTGCTCGACCGGTTGACGCCGGAGACGTGGGTCATCCTGGAGATGAGCCACACGCAACTGGAGCTGACAACCAAGAGCCCCCACGTGGCCTGCGTAACCAACGTCACGCCCAATCACCTCGACCGCTACGGCTGGCCGCAGTACGTGGCGCTCAAGGAGAACATCCTGCGCTATCAGACGGAGGCCGATTTCGCGGTTCTCAGCTATGACAACGAGGAGACACGGTCGCTGGCGGCGAAGACGCGCGCGCCGGTGCTCTTTTTCAGCACGGAGGGCGATATCCCCGGCGACGGGACGCTGCTGCGGGACGGCGAGGTGGTCTTGCGACAGGGCGGCCGGGAGACGCCGGTGATGCCCGTCGCCGCGATACCGCTGCGGGGCCGGCACAACGTGTCGAATGTGCTGGCGGCGACGGAAGCGGCGTCGATATGCGGGGCAGCGCCCGCCGCCATCGAGTCGGCGGTACGGAGCTTCCACAGCGTGCCTCATCGCCTGGAGTTCGTGGCCCGCGTCGACGGCGCGGACTACTACAACGATAGCATCGCGACGACCCCCGAACGGACGCTGGCAGGGATGCGCTCGTTCGAGGAGCCGCTGGTGCTGCTGCTGGGGGGTCGGGAGAAGCATCTGCCGCTGGAGGAGATGTCGCGGGAGATCTGCCGGCGCTGTCGAGCGGCGGTGTTCTTCGGGGAGGCAGGGGAGGCGCTGGGCGCGGCGGCGCGGGCTGCCTGCGACGACGTTACCCCCGAGAAACGTCCCCATATGGAGACGGTGGCGACCCTGTCAGAGGCGGTGGCGGCAGCCCGCGCCGCCGCGCGACCGGGCGATGTCGTACTCCTATCACCGGCCTGTACCAGCTTCGACGCCTATGACAACTTCGAGGAGCGCGGCGCCCACTTCCGCCGCCTCGTCCTCGCCCTTCCGGGCGCGAAGGGAGAGCGGTAGACATGGCAGCTACAGAGACCACACGCCTGCGCGCCGGCCAGCCTGACTCCGCCATCCTCAGCCTGGTGGTGATACTCGTAATACTGGGGCTGATCACCGTCTACAGCGCCAGCTTCGCTCTCGGTGACCTCGAATACGGCAACCCCTACTACTTCGCCACCCGCCAGGCGCTCTGGGCCGTCATCGGAGCGGGCCTGCTCGTCGTGTTCATGCGGATGGACTACCGACTATTGCGACCCCTCAGCCCTCTCATAATGATGGCGGCGCTGCTGGGCCTGGCGGCCGTGCTGGTGCCCGGGATTGGGGTCGACCGCTACGGCGCCAGCCGCTGGATCGCCCTCGGTCCGCTTCCCCCGATGCAGCCGAGCGAGTTCGCAAAGCTGGCCCTCATCATCTACGTCTCCGCCTGGCTTTCCAGCAGGGAGCGCAACGTGAGGAGCTTCGCCGCCGGCTTTGTCCCCTTCGTGCTGATGGTGGGGCTGGTGGCCGGCCTGGTGATGGCGGAGCCGGACATGGGCACCACCATCATCATCGTCCTGACCACCATAACCCTCTTTTTCATGGCCGGGGGGGCGCTCACCCATCTTGTCGCCCTGATCTCCATCGGGGGGGTAGCCGCCAGCTTCCTGCTCCTCAGCGGCGGCTACCGCATGGACCGGCTCTTCGCCTTCATCTCCCCTGAGGCGGACCCGTCGGGCAGGGGGTTTCACATCCTGCAGCTACTCATAGCCCTCGGCAGCGGCGGCATTACCGGGCTCGGCATTGGGGCGAGCCGACAGAAGTTCTTCTACGTGCCCAGTGCCCATACCGACGGCGTCTTCGCCATCATCGGCGAGGAGATGGGATTCATCGGGGCGGTCTTGGTCATCCTTCTGTTCGCGTTCCTCGTGTATCGCGGCATCCGCGTCATGCTCAACGCGCCCGACAACTTCGGGGCCCTTCTGGCGATCGGCGTCACAAGCTGGATCGGCTACCAGGCGATCATCAACATCGGCGGCATCACCCGCTCCATCCCGATGACGGGGGTCCCGCTTCCCTTCTTGAGCTTCGGCGGCTCCGCCCTGGCGGCGACGATGGCCGGGATCGGCATACTCCTGAGCGTCTCCCGCTACGGGAGGGGGCAGTCCAGCCAGAAGGAGCGTCTACCCCGTAGGCGGGCCAATCGTCGTATGGGGAGGGAACCAGCGTGAGAGTAGTCCTTTCCGGCGGCGGCACGGGGGGGCACGTTTACCCCGCTCTGGCGGTGGCGGCGGCGCTGCGGCAAGATCTTTCGGAGAAGGGGCCGCTGGAGCTCCTGTACGTCGGAGTGCGCGGCCGGATGGATGACCAACTCATGACCGACGAGATAATGCCCTTCCGCGCGGTCAGGGCCGGCGCCCTGCGCGGGCGCTCGCCCTGGGGGTTCGTTCAGGGTGTGTCCAACCTCCTTCTCGGCACTGTCGAGGCGCGCAAATACCTGAAGCAGTTCCGGCCGCACGTCGTCTTCGCGACCGGAGGCTACGCCAGCGTACCGGTGGCCGTCGCCGCCCGCGTCGTCGGCCGGCCGCTCCTCGTCTACCTGCCCGACATCCATCCCGGCTGGGCAGTGCGGCTGATCGCCCGCCTGGCCACCAGGATAGCCGTCACCAGCGACGCTTCCCTCCCCTATCTGTCAAAGCGCAAGACATCTGTTACCGGCTACCCCGTCCGCAGGGGCTTCCTCGACGCCGCCAGAGACGAGGCTCGACGACGCCTGGGGCTCGATCCTTCCCTCAAGACGCTGCTCGTCAGCGGGGGGAGTCTGGGCGCCCACAGCATCAACCGGATGGTCGCGGAGAACCTCCCCGGCCTTGCGGCATTATGTCAAATAGTCCACGTCTCCGGCGCCGCCGACCTCGACTGGCTTACCCGCGTCCACGACGAGCTGCCGACGGAGCTGAGGGCCCGCCACCACCTCTACCCCTATCTGCACGACGAGATGCCCTGGGCGATGGCGGCCGCCGACCTGGCCCTCAGTCGCGCCGGCGCCTCCACCCTCGGCGAGCTGCCGGCCCTCGGCCTGCCCGCCGTTCTGGTGCCCGGGCCCTTCTCCGACCAGGAGGCGAACGCCCGCTACCTCAGCGAGCGGGGGGCGGCGCTCACGTTGACGAACAGTCACGTCGCAGGGGCAGTGCCCTTGATAAAGGAGTTGCTGGACGACGACGAACGGCTGAAAGCGATGGCGCAGGCGGCGCGAACCCTGGCGCGCCCGGACGCCGCCAGCCGCATCGCCGATCTGCTCATAGAAATGGCCAGATGATAGCGACGATGGCGACCAAGAGAAAGGCGGCAAGAAGAGCGATCCCCCACCGGGTCCACCTCGTGGGGATCGGCGGCGTGCACATGTCCGCCATCGCCCACATCCTCATGACCTGGGGGCACCAGGTGAGCGGCTCTGACCTGCGCCTGTCGCCCTTTACTGAGCGGCTGACGGAGCAGGGAGCCACGGTCTACGAAGGACACGCCGCCGCAAACGTGCACGACGCCGAGCTGGTGGTCACAACCTCAGCGGCGACCAGGGACAACCCCGAACTCAGCGAGGCGCAGCGGCGCGGCATCCCCGTCATCAAGCGGGCGGAGATGGTCGCGCGGCTGATGGAGGGTCGCTACTCAGTTGCCATCGCCGGCACTCACGGTAAGACGACGACCAGCGCCCTCATCTCTTTCTTGCTTGCCGAGGCCGGGCTCTCACCAACGTTCCTCGTCGGCGGCGACATAGCGAACCTGGGCACGAACGCCGCCGCCGGTGAGGGACGGCATATCGTAGTGGAGGCGGACGAGTTCGACGCCGCCTTCCTCAGCTATGAGCCCGACCTCGCCGTCGTCACCAACATCGAGCCGGACCATCTCGACTTCTACGGCTCGTTCGACGAGCTGAAGGCGGCCTTCGCCCGGTTCCTGATGTCGGTGCCGCCGCAGGGCCTCGTCATCGCCTGCGCCGACAACCCCACCGTCTGTGACCTCCTCGGCCGCGGTACGGGGGAGCCGATCCCTCTCCAGACGACGCAGGTGGAGCTCTACGGGCTGGATACTCCGGTGGACTGGGTCGTCAGCCACCTGGGCCGGCTGCCGGGCGGCGAGCAGGAGTTCCTTGTAGGTCTGCACGGCCGCCCCTACGGCGAGTTTCACCTTGGCCTGCCGGGACGGCACAACGTGAGCAACGCCCTCGCCGCTATCGCCGTCGGCCATCACGTCGGCGTGCCGCTGCGGACGATGCAGAAGGCGGTGGCAGCGTTCCGGGGCACCGGCCGGCGCTTCGAGCTGGTGGGAGAGGCGGCCGGGGTAACGGTGATGGACGACTACGCGCACCATCCCACGGAGGTAGCGGCCACCATCGCCGCCGCCCGCGAGCGCTTCGCCGGACGCCGCCTGATCGCGGTGTTCCAGCCCCACACGTACAGCCGCACGCTCTATCTCCGGGAGGGGTTCCGCACCTGCTTCGAGGGGCTGGACGCGCTGCTCATCGCCGATACCTACGCTGCCCGCGAGACGTACGCCGACGGGATGAGCGCGGAGGCGCTGGCCAAGGAGGTCACGCGGCCGCGGGCGCGGTTCGTCCCCACCTTCGCGGCGGCGGCAGAGGAGGCGCTGCGGATGCTCAAGCCCGGCGACGTCTTGTTCACCATCGGCGCTGGGGATGTCAACGAGGTAGGGCCGCTGGTCCTGGATGGCCTCCAGAAGAGGGACAAGGGGCACAGCGATGGCGACTGAATCCTTGATCGAGGAACTGGGAACGATTGCGGAGGTCCGGCGGGACGAGCCGCTGGCGCGCCACACCACGTTCGGGATCGGCGGGCCCGCCGACGTCTACGCGGCGGCCTCCACGGCCGATGAGCTGCGGCAGATGACAACGAACTGTCACCGTCATGAGACGCCCTTCTTCGTCCTGGGCGCGGGCAGCAACATCCTGGTCGGCGACGGGGGCATCCGCGGCGTCGTGATCGAGAACAGGGCGCGGCGGGTCGACGGCCCCCAGGAGCGGCAGAACGGCTCCGCCCTCTTCCGCGCCGAGTCGGGCGCCAGCCTCGCCTCCCTGGCCCGCGACCTGGCGCGCCGGGGCCTCGCCGGCCTCGAGTGGGCGGGGGGCATCCCGGGCACGGTCGGCGGCGCCGTGGTGTACAACGCCGGCGCCTACGACGGCTGCCTCGCCGACGTGCTGACCAGGGTCGGCATGGCGGACAAGGAGGGCAACGAGTACGCGCTGGATGTCAGAGAGCTGGGGCTCGGCTACCGGGAGAGCGGCTTCACCCGCCGCCTCTTCACGGGCCAGGTGATCCTCTGGGCCGAGCTGCGCCTGCTGCCCGCGAGCAGCGACGACCTCCAGAAGCGGATCGAGGATCTCGACCGGCTGCGGCAGGAGACGCAGCCCCGCGGTCGCAGCGCCGGCTCCATCTTCAAGAACGTGCGCGAGTACCCCGCCTGGTGGCTGATCGACCAGGTGGGGCTGCGGGGGCACCGCGTCGGCGACGCCGAGTTCTCGGCCAACCACCCGAACTTCATCCTGAACGTGGGGCAGGCGCGGGCCGCCGACGTGAAAGCGCTCATGGAGCTGGCCCAGGAGCGGGTGTGGGCGGAGTTCTCCCTGCGGCTCCTGCCGGAGGTCGCATTCGTGGGTGAGGGATTCTGAGATGACGACGGCGATAAGTCAGAAGCTACGCCTGGGCGTGATCTTCGGCGGGGCATCCGGCGAGCACGAGGTCTCCGTGGTGTCAGCGCAGCATGTGATGGCGGCGGTGGACAGGGAACGCTTCGACGTGGTGCCCATCGGCGTCAGCAAGACCGGCGCCTGGCTCACGCCGGAGGAGACGATGGCGCAGATGGGAGAGCCAAGCGCCCCCTATGAGAAGACGCTCCGTCTCCCCGGCGCCGAGGGGCTCCTCGCCTGCGCGGCGGGGCTAATGGCGCTATCAACGATAGACGTGGCATTCCCCCTGATCCACGGTCCCGGTGGCGAGGACGGGACGCTCCAGGGGATGCTGGAACTGGCGGAGGTGCCCTACGTGGGGGCGGGGGTGGCGGCGAGCGCGGTGGGACTGGACAAAGCGCTCATGAAGGCGCTGCTCCGCGACGCCGGTCTGCCGGTGGTGGACTACAGGGTAGTCACGCAATCGCGCTGGGTAAAGGAGGCGCCGACGGTCACGGAGGAGATCGAGGAGACACTCCTCTACCCGCTCTTCGTCAAGCCCGCGAACGGGGGCAGCAGCGTGGGGATCACCAAGGTGCGCTCGCGGGAAGACCTGGGCGACGCCATCGAGGAAGCGTTCCGCTACGACCGCAAGCTGGTGGTCGAGAACGGCGTGGACTGCCGCGAGATCGAGTGCGCGGTGCTGGGGAACGACGAGCCGGAGGCGTCGGGGCTGGGCGAGATCCGCTACCAGGGCGAGTTCTATGACTACGCCGCGAAGTATCTCGACTCATCCACGGAGCTGCTGGCGCCGGCGCCGGTGCCGCCGGACGTGGAGTCACGTATCCGGCAGATCGCGGTCGGCGCCTTCCGCGCGATCGACTGCGCGGGGATGGCGCGGGTCGACTGCTTTCTGACGCCGCAGGGTGAGGTCTTCGTCGACGAGCTCAACACCGTGCCCGGCTTCACCCCCGTGAGCATGTACCCCCGACTGTGGCAGGTGGCGGGGCTGTCCTATTCCGGACTCATCAGTCGCCTGGTCGACCTGGGGCGGGAGCGGTTCAACCAGAGGAGGCGATTTGCGCAGGCGTAGCTACCGGCAGCGCTGGCAGAGCGACCCATCCCCCGCTCGTGTGGGCGGGTGGCGGCGGGCGCTTCGCCGCTTCCTGCTGCCAGCGCTGGCGATCATCGGGCTGGCGGCGGGTGGCTGGCTGCTGCTCCGCTCGCCGCTGCTGCAGGTCCAGGAGGTGAAGGTCGTGGGGGCGGAGAGGCTCGACGCGGCGACCCTGGCCGCCGCCTCCGGCCTGGAGGGGCAGAACATCCTCTTCGCCGACACGGGGAAGGCGAAGGAGCGTCTCTCCCAGGTGGCGCTGATCAAGGACTTATCGATAGAGCGGCGGTGGCCGGGGAAGATGGTAATAAAGGTCAAGGAGCGTCAGCCATGGGGCTACTGGCAGGTTAAGGATGACGTCTACGTCATCGACGATGAGGGATTCGTCCTCGATAACGACCAGCCGGACGAGGGCGCTCCTACGATCGTGCAGCTGGACAGCGAGCGGCGGTGGCTCCCCGGCGAGCGGGTGGAGGTCCACGCCGTCGATCTGGCGCGGCAGCTCATCGAGTCGGCGCCGCGCTCCCTGGGCCGGGCGGTCGTCGGGCTGGAGTACAGCGACCGCAGCGGCCTGACGGTTGTCCTGGAGGGCGACCTGCGGGCCACCTTCGGCGACGACCGCGACCTCGACTACAAGGTCAGCGTCCTCTACGTGCTCCTGGAGAAGGCGCAGCGGGAGGGACGAGAAGTTCACGCCGTGGACCTCCGGTTCGGGGACAGCGTGTCATTCCAGTAAAAGGGAGCTTTCGGAAGGCCAAGCGAGCCGGCGACCCAGGAAGGAGGAACCCAAGGTGGTGAAGAGCGGCACTTTCGCCTCCATTGACGTGGGGACGACTAAGGTATGCACCGTGGTCGGTGAGGTCACCGACGACGCCGCCCTGCGGATCCTCGGCGTCGGGGTGTCCCCCGCCCGAGGCTTCAGCCGCGGGATGGTGGACAACATCCGCGACGCGACGATGTCGGTGCGCGACTCGGTTGAGAAGGCGGAGCGTTCGAGCGGGACGCGCATCCTCTCCGCCCACGTGGGGATCGCGGGGTCGCACATCCAGTCCCTGAACAGCCGCGGCATAGCGGCGATCCCCGACCGGCAGCATCCCATCTCCGCCGACGACATCGAGCGGGTGATCGAGGGGGCACGCGTCATCAACCTCCCCTCCAACCGCGAGGTGCTGCACGCCGTGCCCCGCTGCTACGTCGTGGATGGGCAGGACAGCGTAAGCGACCCGCTGGGGATGCACGGACAGCGGCTGGATGTGGAAACTCACATCGTTACGGCGTCGGTCAGCGCGATGCAGAACCTGACGAAGTGCGTGGAGGGGGCGATGGTGGAGGTGGAAAGCATCATTTTGGAGCCGCTGGCCAGCGCGGAGGCCGTCCTGGAAGAGGAGGAGATGAAGCAGGGAGTGGTGGTGGCCGACATCGGCGGCGGGACGACGGGGCTGGCGGTATACCTGGAGGGGAGCGCGTTCCATACCTGCGTGCTGCCGGTGGGGGGGAATCATCTGACCCGCGACCTGGTGGTGGGGCTGCGCTGCCCCTATCAGGTCGCCGAAGAGGCGAAGGAGAGGTACGGCCACGCCATCCCCAGTCTGGTGGACGCCGACGAATCGGTGGATCTGGACTGCTTCGGTTCGGAGCGGCAGAAATCGGTGCCCCGCCGCCGGCTGTGCGAGATCCTGCAGGCGCGCTGCGAGGAGATCGTGGAGATGGTGATCAGCGAGGCCAAGCGCTCCGTCCACGACGACATCCTGTCGGCCGGGATCGTCCTCACCGGCGGGACGGCCAACCTGCAGGGGCTCGATCTCCTGGCGGAGCAGGTGAGCGGGCTGCCGGTACGGGTGGGCCTGCCGCAACACCTGCAGGGGCTCTCGGAGACGCTGGCCGACCCGGCCTACGCCACCAGCGTGGGCCTGCTCCAGTGGGCCCTGAGGGAGAACAAGCTGCTCCTGGGGAGCCAGCGCGCGGGGCCCAGCGTCGCCGTGGGCGGCTGGCTCCGCCGTGTCGGTCACTTCATGAGAGTTCTCATGCCTGAATAAGGAGAGAAACGGGGTGGAATCTCTAGTAAACGATACGAACCTGCTGAAAGGAGGCGATGGTGACGGCTAGAGAAGACTTGGACAGCCTTCCCCCCATCAAGGTGGTGGGGGTGGGTGGCGGCGGCTGCAACGCCGTCAGCCGGATGATGGCGGAGAGGGTCCGCGGCGTGCAACTAGTGGCGGTCAACACCGACGCGCAGGCCCTCGCCCATACGGACGCCCACGTGCGGATCCGCATCGGCGACAGGCTGACGAAGGGACTGGGGGTGGGCGGCGACCCCGGGAAGGGGCTGCGCGCCGCTGAGGAGAGCCGGGAGGAGCTGTTCGACGCCGTGAAGGGGGCGGAGATGGTGTTCGTGACCGCCGGCATGGGCGGAGGCACCGGCACCGGCGCCTCCTCGATCGTGGGGGAGGTGGCCCGCGAGGCGGGCGCCCTGGCGATCGGTATCGTCACCAAGCCCTTCGCCTTTGAGGGCGCGAAGCGGCGCTTCCAGGCAGAGGAAGGGATCGGCCACCTGCAGAGCAAGGTGGACACCCTCATCGTCATCCCCAACGACCGCCTCCTCGCCGTGTGCAGTCCCGAGGTTACGGTCAGCGAGGCGTTCCGCGCGGGCGATGAGGTGCTGCGGCAGTCGATCCAGGGGATATCGGAGGTCATCACCGTCCCCGGCGACATCAACCTCGACTTCGCCGACGTGCGCAAGATCATGGGCGAGGCGGGCCCGGCCCTGCTCGCCATCGGCCGCGCCAGCGGCGAGAACCGGGCGGCGGAAGCGGCGCGGGCGGCGATCAGCAGCCCCCTCCTCGACACGAGCATCGAGGGGGCGACGGGGGTGCTGTTCAACGTCACGGGTTCCCGCAGCGTGGGGCTGCACGAGCTGAACCTGGCGGCGCAGGTGATCGCCGAGGTGGTAGACCCCGACGCCGAGATCATCTTCGGGACGGCGACGGACCCCGACCTGGGGGACGAGATAAAGGTGACGGTCATCGCCACCGGCTTCACCCCCGCCGAGAGTCAGACGCTGGAGCGGGACCAGCGGATAAGGCAGATCCGGGTGCAGGCGATGCAGAACGTCGCCGACACCGACCTACCGACCTTTCTCCGCCGCACGGTTTCCCTGCGGTGAGAAGGCAAATCTTTAGGTAGAAAGGAGGTATCTGTCCAGCCGAGCAGTCAGGTCCCCGGTGGGATCCGGGAGTTGAAAGCTGTCCCTGAGGCAGGGACAGGAGCCGCGGGCGGTGTCTAGGGAGATACGCCGCCCGCGGCCGCTTTTTACAGCCTTTTCTCAGATTCCGTCCGGCCGTTGTGGCGCGGCCGCGGCGCTTATGTCGAACGCCCCGCGAACGGGGATTTCGGCGCCCTGAGTCTGTGCCCCTTGACAGAACAAGAGGCGCAACTTGACCACAATATATGGGTATTTGCCCCTTGACAAGCACAATATGTTGTAGCATACTTGCGACGCTGTATGGTATCCATATGCGGTGTCCATGTGTGGTGTCCTTATGCGCTGTCCTTACTGCGGCTTTGAAGACTCGAAGGTGATCGACTCGCGGGACGCCGAGGACGGCGTCCGCCGCCGCCGCGAGTGCATCTCCTGCGGCGAGCGCTTCACCACCTACGAGCGCGCCCAGGTGACCGGTCTGCTGGTGGTTAAGAAGGACGGCCGCCGCGAGGAGTTCACCCGCGAGAAGCTGCTGCTGGGGATACGCAAGGCCTGCGAGAAGCGCCCCCTAGCGGTGGGCACGCTGGAGGCGGCGGTGGACAGCATCGAGGCGGCGCTCCACGAGCAGGGGCTGGCCGAGGTATCGAGCCGGCAGATCGGCGAGATGGCGATGGAGCAGATCCAGGAGCTGGACCACATAGCCTACATCCGTTTCGCCAGCGTCTACCGCGAGTTCGCCGATCTGGAGGCTCTCAAGGACGAAGTCGAGGCGTTGGAGGAGGCCCGGTCAGGGGCGGGCGCGGGCCAGCAGCCGTCCCTGATACCGGAGGATGAGATGGGGAGTCTGGCCCGACCGGCCGCGTGGCGTCCTTTCCGGCAGAGGGGGACCCGCCAGCGGCAGTCTACAGGCAGAGGGGGGCCGTCTCATCGTCTGTCGTTGAGGCGAAAGGAATCACCTCTTCGTCAGCCTGATGGGGCGGCCCAGGAAAACCTTACCTAGAACGGGGCACGGCCTGGAAAGGGGGGTGCATTGTCCAATCAGTGCAGAGTGGTCAACAGCGAGGGAGAGACGGTGGCCACGGGCACCTACGAGATCAACGAGGAGCGCCAACAGGTCACGCTGCGGCCCCTCCTCGACACCGGCCTGATCGACAAGGAGATGGCCCCCCTCTTTCTGGAGATGGACGACGGCAGGACACTGGAGCTGAGCAGCAGGTTCATGAAGTTCCGTCTCTACGGGACGGACGGCGAGCGAGAGTCGATCTACCGGCTGCGTTACCAGGCGCGACAGGAGGCGCGGGGCTCACTCACCCCCCGATAACAGGGAATCACACAGCGACGCCGCTGGGGCCTCCCGGCGGTGTCCTCTCTCCGGGGCAGCGGTTGCCGGCTGGACTCGCGGCCCTGACGGCGGCTCTGGGGAGACAAAGGAACCGTGGGGAGGAAAGGACATGACACGATGACAACGGTCACAGAGGCTCCATCTTCGACGGCGGGATTGCAGATACGGCGGCACTTCACGCGCCCGGATGTCCACTCCTATGACGAGATAGCGTGGGAGCAGCGGAGCGCCCAGATCATCGGCGAGGACGGCAAGACCGTCTTCGAGCAGAAGGACGTGGAGGTCCCCAAGGAGTGGTCGCAGCGGGCGACGAACGTGGTCGTCTCCAAGTACTTCCGGGGGCCGCTGGTCGCGGAGGCGGTCGTCCACCACGAGCGGGGGGAGATCAAGCGCGAGTCGAGCGTGCGCCAGCTCATCGACCGCGTGGTGGGCACGATCGCCGGTTGGGGCCGCAAGGACGGCTACTTCGCGGATGAGGAGGAGGCACAGACCTTCGCCGACGAGCTGACTCATATAATCCTCCATCAAAAGGCGAGCTTCAACAGCCCCGTCTGGTTCAACGTGGGGGTGGAGGAGAAGCCGCAGTGCTCCGCCTGCTTCATCCTGTCGGTGCAGGACGCGATGGACTCGATCCTCGACTGGTGCCGCACCGAGGGGATGATCTTCAAGGGCGGCTCGGGCTCGGGGGTCAACCTGTCGGCGCTGCGCTCGTCGCGGGAGCCGCTGTCGACGGGGGGTCTCGCCTCGGGGCCGGTGTCGTTCATGCGCGGCGCCGACGCCATCGCCGGGTCGATCAAGTCGGGCGGCAAGACACGGCGGGCGGCGAAGATGGTGATCCTGAACGCCGACCACCCCGACATCGTCGAGTTCATCGAGTGCAAGGCGAAGGAGGAGGGGAAAGCGTACACGCTGGGGGAGGCCGGCTACGATCTGTCGCTGGACGGGGAGGCGTGGACCTCGATCCAGTTCCAGAACGCCAACAACTCGGTGCGGGTGACGGACGATTTCATGACGGCGGCCCTCGAGGACCGGGAGTGGGCGCTGCGGGCGGTCACCACCGGCCAGACGCTGGAGACGGTGCGGGCGCGCGACCTGCTGCGCCGGATCGCCGAGGCGGCCTGGCAGTGCGGCGACCCCGGCATGCAGTTCGACACGACGATCAATAGCTGGCACACCTGCCCCAACAGCGGCCGCATCAACGCCTCCAACCCCTGCTCCGAGTACATGCACGTCGACGAGTCGGCGTGCAACCTCGCCTCGCTCAACCTGATGAAGTTCCTCGACGATGAGGGGCGGTTCGATACGGAGGCGTTCCGGCAGGCGGTGGCGGTGATGATCACGGCCCAGGAGATCATCGTCGGCAACGCCGGCTACCCCACCGGCAAGATCGCGGATAACGCGGAGAAGTACCGGGCGCTGGGACTGGGCTACGCCAACCTGGGGGCGCTGCTCATGTCGCTGGGGCTGCCCTACGACTCCGACGCCGGCCGCGCCTATGCCGCCGCCGTAACCGCCCTCATGACCGGCCACGCCTACGCGACCTCCGCCCTGCTGGCGGCGCGGATGGACCCCTTCGCCGAGTACGAGCGGAACCGCGAGGCGATGCTGGGCGTCATCGAGATGCACCGCGGGGCGCTGGAGCGGGTGGACGGGGCGCTGCTGCCGGAAGAGTTGCTGACGGCCGCCCACGACGCCTGGGAGGAGGCGCTGCGGCTGGGGAGGGCGCACGGCTACCGCAACGCCCAGGCGTCGGTGCTCGCCCCCACGGGCACGATCGCCTTCATGATGGACTGCGATACGACGGGGGTCGAGCCGGACATCGCCCTGGTGAGCTACAAGCGGCTCGTCGGCGGCGGCATGATCAAGATGGTCAACCGGACGGTCCCCCTGGCGTTCCAGAGGCTGGGATACAGCCGCGAGCAGGTGGAGGAGATCGTCGCCTATGTCGACCAGGAGGGGATCATCGAGGGGGCGCCCCACCTCAAGGAAGAGCACCTGGCAGTGTTCGACTGCGCCCTCAGGCCGAGCAAGGGGACGCGCTGCATCGCGCCGATGGGGCACATCCGGATGATGGGGGCCGTCCAGCCTTTCATCTCCGGCGCCATCTCCAAGACGGTGAACCTCTCCCACGACGTCGCCGTCGAGGATGTGGCGGAGGCGTTCACGGAGGCCTGGCGGCAGGGGCTGAAGGCGATCGCGATATACCGCGACGGGTCGAAGCGCGCGCAGCCGGTGAGCACGGACAAGGGGGGGAAGAGCCCTCCCGGTAAGCCGGTGCGACGGCGCCTTCCCGACACGCGGCGCTCGGTCACCCACAAGTTCTCCATCGAGGGGCACGAGGGGTACATAACCGTCGGCACGTACGAGGACGGCCCGCCGGGGGAGATATTCGTCACGATGGCGAAGGAGGGGAGCACGATCTCGGGGATGATGGACGCCTTCGCCACGTCGATCTCGCTGACCCTCCAGTACGGCGTGCCGCTGAAGGACCTCGTAAACAAGTTCAGCCACATGCGGTTCGAGCCCGCCGGCCGCACCCAGAGCCGGGAGATACCGGTGGCGCAGTCGGTGGTGGACTACGTATTCCGCTGGCTGGGCTCGCAGTTCCTGAGCGAGGAGGAGAAGGCGGCGCTGGGGATCCTGAGCGAGGAGGTGCGGGCGCGGCTGGCCGCCGAGTACGGGCAGCAGGGGCGCCTCCTGATCGAGGCGAACGGCGGCAAGGGCGGCCGGAACGGGCAGGAGGACGCGCCGGTGTGCATGAACTGCGGCTGGATCATGACGCGCAGCGGCTCGTGCTATCGCTGCGAGAACTGCGGGAGCACGAGCGGCTGCTCATAGTAGGGTGTGTTCGCCGTCGGCCAAATCCTCACCCGCCACCAGCAGGTCGACGGCGGCTCCGAGAAGTGGCGTCCTCGCCCCTCGAGGGCGCCACTTCATGCATAGCGCGTATGAGGCTCCTCGAAGTGGTAGACTGTTCGGAGGGACTTGCGGTAGGAGACCTGACGGATAGGGGATGAAGTCCGGGGGTGCCGCTATGACAGCAAGGCGGGGGACAGCCAAGCCGATCGCCCTATCGGATAACGCGCGGGTGGTGCTGGAACGGCGCTACCTGGCCAAGGACAGGCGCGGTCGCGTCGTCGAGACGCCGGAGCAACTCTTCCGGCGGGTGGCCCGCGCCGTCGCCCAGGCGGAGACGGAGCACGGCGCCAAGCCAGCGGAGACGGCGGCGTGGGAGAAACGCTTCTACGAACTGATGACCGGCCTCCGCTTCCTCCCCAACTCGCCTACCCTGGGGAACGCCGGCCGCCCCCTGCAGCAGCTCGCCGCCTGCTTCGTCCTGCCGGTGAACGACTCGATGGGGGAGATCTTCGGCGCCGTCCGCGACATGGCCGTGATCCACAAGAGCGGCGGCGGGACAGGCTTCTCGTTCAGCCGCCTGCGCCCTGCCGGGGACCAGGTGCGGAGCACGGCCGGATTGGCGAGCGGTCCGGTCTCTTTCCTCAAGGTGTTCGACGCGGCGACGGAGGCGATCAAGCAGGGCGGGAGACGGCGTGGCGCCAACATGGCGATCCTCGCCGTCGACCACCCCGACATCGAGGGGTTCATCGGCGCCAAGGCGGACATGGTATCCCTCACCAACTTCAACATCTCGGTGGCGGCAAACGAGCGCTTCATGGCGGCGGTGGAGGGGGACGAGGAGTACGCGCTGCTGAACCCCCGCACGCGGCGGCCGGTGGGACGGCGGCGGGCGCGGGAGGTGTTCCGCCTGATCGTGGAGAACGCCTGGCAAAACGGCGACCCCGGCCTCGTCTTCATCGACCGCGTGAACAGGGACAACCCCACACCCCACCTGGGCGCGATCGAGGCGACGAACCCCTGCGGCGAGCAGCCGCTCCTGCCCTACGAGTCGTGCAACCTGGGCTCGCTGAACCTGTCGCGGTTCGTGAAGGAGGGCGCGGCGCCAGCGCGACGGAAGACGAAGGAGACGGCGGCGAAGGCTGTCGACTGGGAAGGTCTGGCGTCGGCGATCCCCGTCTGCGTGCGCTTCCTGGACAACGTCATCGACGTTAACCGATACCCGATCCCTCAGATCGAGGAGATGACGAAGAGGACGCGCAAGATCGGGCTGGGGGTGATGGGCTGGGCCGACCTCCTGTTCCAGCTCGGCATCCCCTACAACTCCGAGGAGGCGCTGCGTCTGGGCGAGCGCATGATGGCGTTCATCCAGGAGAAGGCCGATGAGGCGTCGGAGCGGCTGGCGGATGAGCGCGGCGTCTTCCCCGCCTGGGAGGGCAGCGTCTACGCCGCGAAGGGCCGCGGCCAGCGGCGGCTGCGCAACTCGACCCGCACGACGGTGGCGCCGACGGGGACGCTGTCGATAATCGCCGACTGCTCGGGCGGGACCGAGCCGGTCTTCGCCCTGGCGTTCACCCGGCAGCACTATCTCGACCCCAAGCGGCCGCAGACGGTCACCCGGCTCAGGGAGGTCAACAAGCGCTTCGAGCGGGCGGCTAGAGAGGGCGGTTTCCACTCCCAGGAGTTGCTCGACGCGCTGGCGGCCGGCGGCAGCCTTCAGGATCAGGCGGCGGCGCCGGAGTGGGCGAAGAGGCTCTTCGTGACGGCGCACGACGTGTCGCCGGAGTGGCACGTGCGCATGCAGGCGGCGTTCCAGCGGCACACCGATAACGCCGTGAGCAAGACGATCAACTTCCCCCACGACGCCACGCCCGAAGACGTGGAGAAGGCGTACCTGCTGGCCTACCACGAGGGGTGCAAGGGGATCACGATCTACCGCGACCTGTCACGGGAGATGCAGGTGCTCTCCCACGCCACCGTCCGCGGCCCCGAGCAGGCGGAGGCGGTCGCCGCCGAGCGGGCGCTGGGGCCCCCGGCGCCGGCGCGGCGACCGGGCGAGCCCTACCGGCGGCGTCTGCCCGACGAGAGGGAGTCGATCACACACAAGTTCCGGGTGGGCGACCAGGAGGGCTACGTAACGGTGGGTCTGTACGAGGACGGGAACCCGGGCGAGGTGTTCGTAACCATCTCGAAGGAGGGGTCGACGATACGGGGGCTGATGGACTCGGTGGCGGTGCTGACGTCGCTGGCGCTGCAGTACGGCGTCCCTGTCGACGACCTGGCGCGGAAGTTCAGCGGCGTCCGCTTCGAGCCGCACGGCTTCACGAACGACCCGGACCTGCCGCAGGCGACGTCGATCGTCGACTACATATTCCGCTGGCTCTCGGAGAGGTTCGGCGCGGAGGCGAGGGCGCGGCCGCGGCGGCGACGGCGGCCCCACAAGGTCAGCCTGCCTTCGAAGGGGGACATCAGCACGGGGGTAGCGTGTCCGGAGTGCGGGTCGGTGATGGTGTTCGCGGAGGGGTGCCTGTTGTGCCGGTCGTGTGGGTATGAGAAGTGCGGCTAGAGGGCCGGAGGAGCCGTCCGCCCAGCATGAGGCGCTGGTGTGCGCGTGGGCAGCGTCGGCGTGGTTGGCGTAACATGAGCGTCCTTCTTCCCACCCACCCGCCCTAGGAAAGTCAGAGAAGTTCAAGGGGACACCCCTTGAACCCCGGCAAAGGGGCTTCGCCCCTCTGCACTCCCTCCTCTTGAGGGTAGAGTTGATGACCGGTAGGATAGGATCACGTCCAAGTCGCGTTGACACAGGCCAAGAAACGATGACCCCGGAAACGAACCGAACGACTTCAGCAGCCGACATCGCCGAGAATCTGCGCCGCGTGCGCGAGCGCATCGACGCCGCCTGCCACCGCGCCGGCCGCTCGCCCGACGGGGTGACGATCATCGGCGTCAGCAAGGGCTTCCCCGTCGAGGCGGTCGTCGCCGCATACGAAGCTGGGCTCGTCGACATCGGGGAGAACCGGGTGCAGGAGGCGGCAGGGAAGGTCCCGGCAGCAGCAGCGCAGGGGGCGCGACCGCGCTGGCATCTGGTCGGCCATCTCCAGACGAATAAGGTAAAGACAGCTCTGGGGCTGTTTGGTATAATCCACAGCGTCGATTCGCTGCGCCTGGCGGAGGTGATCAGCAGGGGGGCGGGGGCGCGCGCGCCCGTGCCCGTCCTGCTGGAGGTGAACGTAGCGGGCGAGGAATCGAAGTACGGGCTCAAGCCGGACGAGGTCGCGTCGGCGCTGGCACGGGCGCGCGCGCTGCCAGACGTCGATGTGCAGGGCCTGATGACGGTCGCCCCTCTAGCAGCAGACATCGAGGAGGTGCGACCGGTCTTCCGGCGGCTTAGGGAGCTGGGCGAGTCGCTGGGGCTGCGGCACCTCTCGATGGGGATGAGCGACGACTTCGAGGTGGCGGTGGAGGAAGGGGCGACGCTGGTGCGCATCGGACGGGCGATCTTCGGGCCACGGCCCGACCCTTTCCAGGCGCCGCGGCCGGCAACCCAGTGAAGGACTGCTGAGGAAGGACGCGAGGAGCTATGCGGATCGCTTTCATCGGCGGCGGGACGATGGCGGGAGCCGTCATCAGCGCCGTCCTGTCCCACAAGGTGGCGGGCCCGAATGACATCATCGCCGGCGAGCCGCTGCCCGAGAGGCGCGACGCCCTCCGCGAGCGCCACAAGATCGCCGTTACCGCCGACAACCGGGAGGCCGTGAACGGCGCGCATATCGTCGTGCTTGCCGTCAAGCCTCATCAGTTCCCTGTCGTCGCCGCCGACCTCAAGGGGCGACTGAGCCCCGATCAGACCGTCCTCTCGATCATGGCCGGCGTGACCGTGGCGACGCTGCAGGCCAGCCTCGACCACGCCGCCGTCGTGCGGGCGATGCCCAACACGCCCGCCCAAGTCGGCGAAGGGATGTGCGCCTGGACAGCCGCTGCGGAGGTGAAGCCGAAGGCGCGGGATCAGGCGCGACAGGTGCTGGCGGCCACCGGCAAGGAGGTCTATTTCGAGGACGAGAAGTATATCGACATGGCCACGGCGGTCTCCGGGAGCGGGCCGGGCTTCCTTTTCCTGCTGATGGAGGCGTTCATCGACGGGGCGGTGCACCTGGGTCTGCCGCGGGAGACGGCGGGCGAGATGGTCATCCAGACGTTCCTGGGGTCGGCGCGGCTCGCGCAGGAGACGGGCCGGCCGGTGGCGGAGCTGCGCAGCCTGGTGACGACGCCCGGCGGCACGACCGCCGAGGGTCTGCTGGCGCTGGAGAGCGCGGGCGCGCGGGCCGCGATCGCCGAGGCGCTTATCGCCGCCTATGAGAAGGCGCAGTCTCTAAGGGGAGGTAAGCCGCGGCAATGATCTTCGTTCGCTTTGTAGAGGTCTTCACGGACATCATGATCGCGGCGATCTTCGTGCGGGTGCTCCTGTCCTGGGTCGTCAGCGATCCGCGAAACCCCCTTGTCAACGTGCTCGATCAGATAACCGAGCCGATACTCGGGCCGCTGCGCCGGTTCGTGCCCCGCCTGGGGATGTTCGACCTCACGCCGATGGTAGCGATGATCCTGCTGATCGCTATCCAGCAGATGGTGATCAGCTTCTACGGCAGCTAGCTACCTCTTCCCGCCGAGACGAGCGCGCACATCCTCCTGTGAGACTCCCTCGACAGCGATGACCTTCTCCCGCGAGGTCCGGCCCCTGACGAGCTGCAGCTGGCTGCGGGGAACGCCGAGAGCCTCGGCGAGCAGCCGGAGCAAGGCATCGTTCGCCCTCCCCTCGACGGGGGGCGCGGCGACCCGCACGCGGAGGAGGTCGCCGTCCCAGCCGTCGATCTGGTTGCGGCCGGCCCGCGGCGTAAGGCGCACCCGGATAAGGAACGATTCCACGGCCCCATCCTATCGCATCGCCGTGCTGAGCGCAGTCGCGCGGTGACACTCCGCCTTGCGGGGCGCCGATCCCCGTGCTATGATGCGGCTAAGAAGGAAATCTGCGCAGGTTTCTTAGCAATATCACGATTTCGGAGGTGGCCCATGACCGGCGGCGAGAAAGGTCAGGCGCTGGAGCTGGCTATCGGGCAGATCGAGAAGCAGTTCGGCCGGGGGGCGATCATGCGCCTCGGCGAGGCGTCGGCGCATCTCCAGGTGGAGGCGATACCCACGGGGTCGATCTCGCTCGACATGGCCCTCGGCGTGGGCGGCATCCCGCGGGCACGGGTGACGGAGATCTTCGGCCCCGAGTCCACCGGCAAGTCGACACTGGCCCAGCACATCATCGCCGAAGCGCAGAAGATAGGCGGCACGGCCGCCTACATCGACGTCGAGCACGCCCTCGACCCCTCCTACGCGGCGGCCTGCGGGATCAAGGTCGAGGACCTGCTGATATCGCAGCCGGACACCGGCGAGCAGGCGCTGGAGATAACCGAGGCGCTGGTGCGGAGCAACGCCCTGGACGTGATAGTGATCGACAGCGTGGCCGCCCTGGTGCCGCGAGCGGAGATCGAAGGGGAGATGGGCGACTCGCTGCCGGGGCTGCAGGCGCGTCTGATGTCGCAGGCGCTACGGAAGCTGGCGGGCGCCATCAGCCGCTCCCGCACGGCGGTCATCTTCATCAACCAGCTCCGCGAGAAGGTGGGGATCGTCTTCGGCAACCCGGAGGTGACCCCCGGCGGGCGGGCGCTCAAGTTCTACAGCTCCGTGCGCATCGACCTGCGGCGGATAGAGAGCCTCAAGCAGGGACAGCAGTTCATCGGCAGCCGGGTGCGGGCGAAGGTGGTGAAGAACAAGGTGGCGGCGCCCTTCCGGGTGGCCGAGTTCGATATTATGTTCACCGGCAAGGCCCAGGGGATCAGCCGCGAGGGCGACCTCCTCGACCTGGCGGTGGACATGGGGATCATCAAGAAGATGGGCTCCTTCTTCAGCTACGGCGAGCTCCGCCTCGGGCAGGGACGGGAGAACGCCAAGGAGCTCCTGCGCGAGAACCCCGACCTGGCCCGCGAGATCGAGCTGAAGATCAGGGGCGGCGGCAACGGCCAGCCGGCCCCAGTCGCCGCGGAGGAGGTCGCCGGGGCCACGGAGTAGAAAAAACCGGGCAACATCACAGGCAAGGGGGCTGGGCCACGGGCGCGGCCCTCAATCATATCCGCAAGGCGAGGCACACGATGATCATCACCGCGCTGGAGCGCCAGCAGCGACGGCGGCGCGTCAACGTCTTCGTGGACGGACGGTTCGCCCTGTCGCTCGCCCTCAGCCTAGCCCAGGAGAAGGGGCTGCACTCCGAGATGGAGGTCACGGAGGCGGACCTCCGCGCCCTCCGCGAGGAGGACGAGCGCCGCAGCGCCTACGAGGCCGCCCTCCGTCTCCTCTCCTACCGTCCCCGCAGCGAGAAGGAGATACGCTTCCGGCTGGGGCGCCGCGGGGTCGCGCCGGAGGTCGTCGAGGAGACGGTGAAGACGCTGCGCCAGCGGCACTACCTCGACGACGGGGCCTTCGCCCAGTTCTGGACGGAGCGGCGGGACAGCGCGAGTCCCCGCAGCCGCGCCCTGATCCAGAGCGAGCTCCGCTTCAAGGGGATCGACGCCGAGACGGCCTCGTCGACGGTGGAGGGCCTCGACGACGAAGAGGCGGCCTATCGAGCGGCGGCGAAGCGGCTGCCCGCCCTGGCGGGGCTGAGCCGCGATCTCTTCCGGCGGCGGCTAGGCGGGTTCCTGACGCGGCGGGGCTTCGCCTACGACGTCGTCCGGCGCACGCTGGAGCGGTGCTGGAGCGAAGTGAGCGGCGATTCCGGGCTGTCGGAGGAGGGCCCGTAGCCGTCCCAGCGGCAGCGCGACGGGGCCGGTTCTTCCTTGACAGAGGCAGGGGCGAGTCATATCATAAATCCTGAAGTCTACTCGTGAACCTTGACAATCATTAGATAGCCGTTACATAGGGAAAGCGAGGTGACAATGCCCGAGGCCATCGCAATCGTCGTCATCGGCATTGCGGCGCTGGCGGTCGGGGCTCTTGTTGGATACAACTTACGGCTGAGGATCAGACAGGGGCAGATCGATGCTGCGGAAGGCAACGCTGCCCGCATCCTGGCGGAGGCACAGACAAGACAGAAAGAGATCCTTCTAGAAGCCAAAGAAGAAGCTATCCAAACGCGCGCGCAGATCGACACTGAGCTACGCGAAAGACGGTCTGAGTTACAGCGTTCGGAACAGCGTCTTACCCAAAAAGAAGAGAGCCTGGATCGCAAGATAGAGGCGCTGGAGCGCCGAGAGGCATCGCTCTCCTCCCACGAGGAAGAGCTGGAGAAAACAAGGCAGGAGCTACAGGAGCTACAGCGGCAGCAGAGAGCGGAGATCGAGAGGGTCTCCGGCCTCAGCAGCCAGGAGGCACGCGACATCCTCCTCGCGGAGATTGAGAAGGAGGCGCGAGATGACGCCAACCGTCGCTTGCGCCAGGTCGAGGCGGAGGTCAAGGAGGAGGGGGGGCAGCGCGCGCGGGATATCCTCGTCTCGTCGATGCACCGGCTGACCACGGACGTGGTGTCCGAGTCCACCGTCAGCGTGGTTCCCATCCCCAGCGACGACATGAAGGGCCGGATCATCGGCCGTGAGGGGCGCAATATCCGCGCCCTCGAGGCTGCCACCGGCGTCGACTTGATCATCGACGACACCCCCGACGCCGTCACTGTATCCGCCTTCGACCCCGTGCGCCGCGAGGTGGCGCGGGTGGCGCTGACGCGTCTCGTCAACGACGGGCGCATCCACCCCGGCCGCATCGAGGAGGTGGTGGAGAAGGCGCAGCAGGAGGTCGATGCAGACATCAAGCTGGCGGGCGAGCAGGCAGCGATCGACGCTGGCTGCCCGGGGCTGCACCCGGAGCTGCTGAAGACGCTGGGTCGCCTGCGCTACCGCACGAGCTACGGCCAGAATCAGCTCAAGCATGCCGTGGAGTGCGCCCACATCGCGGGGATGATCGCGGAAGAGATCGGCGCCGACGTACGCATATGCCGCCGCGCCGGCCTGGTGCATGACATCGGCAAGGCGCTCGACCACGACATCGAAGGCACCCACGCCCAGATCGGCGCCGACGTCGCCCGCCGCTTTGGTCTGAACCAGGCAGTCATCCACGCCATCGCCGCCCACCACGAGGAGGAAGACCCCCGGACGGTAGAGGCAGTGCTGGTGCAGATCGCCGACAGCATCAGCGGCGGCCGTCCCGGGGCGCGGCGGGAGTCGCTGGAGCACTACATCAAGCGGATGCAGGCGCTAGAGAACGTCGCGCGCGAGTTCAAGGGCGTGGAGAAGGCGTTCGCCATCCAGGCCGGGCGAGAGATACGCATAATCGTGAAGCCGGAGGAGATCGACGACCTGGAGTCGATGCGTCTGGCGCGCGAGATCAGCCGCAAGATCGAGGAGTCCCTGGAGTACCCGGGACAGATCAAGGTAACGGTCGTAAGAGAAACACGGGCTGTGGAATACGCCCGCTAGCAAGAGGACGGGGAGCGGAAAAAGAAGCGTGGAGTGGCCCTCCCGGCTACGCTGCGTCCAGCCGCTCCCCAAATCGTGTCCGGCGAGAGGAAGGCTTGAAGATACTGATGGTCGGGGACGCCGTCGGCCGGCCGGGCCGGCGGGCGGCGACGGCGCTGCTGCCGAAGCTGCGTCGCGAGTTGGAGATAGACCTGATTATCGCCAACGGTGAGAACGCCGCCGCGGGACGGGGTCTCACCCTGGGCTCCGCTGAGGAGATCCTCGCCGCCGGCGTCGACATCATCACCTCCGGCAATCACATCTGGGACCAGAAGGACATTATCAACCACCTGGACGGCGCTTTGCCGATCCTGCGACCCCTCAACTACCCGCCCAGCTCTCCCGGCAGAGGCGTGATCGAGCAGGCGGGGGTCACGGTGATCAACCTCCAGGGCCGCGTCTTCATGGCGAATATAGACTGCCCCTTCCGAGCCGCCGATGAGGTCTTGGCAAACCTGCCTCGTGAGTCCATAATCATTGTCGACATGCATGCGGAGGCGACGAGCGAGAAGGTGGCACTGGGATGGTATCTCGACGGGCGGGTGAGCGCGGTGCTGGGGACGCACACGCACGTGGCAACGGCCGACACCCGCATCCTGCCCCAAGGCACGGCCTTCGTCTGCGATGTCGGCATGACGGGGGCGCGGGACTCGATCATAGGGGACGACGTTGATTGTGTGATCCGTCGCTTTCTGACGAGCATGCCCGTGAGGCTGGAGGTGGCCAGCGGCCCCGCCTTGATACTGAACTCCGTGCTGTTGGAGGTGGACGAGGGCACGGGACGGGCCCAGCGGATACAGCGAATCGACAGGGAATTGGCCGATGACCAGTAGGGCCGACTTCCACAGTCACACCAACGCCTCTGACGGCCGTCTCACGCCGACGGAGCTAGTCGACCTGGCGGCGAGGATGGGGGTAACGGTGCTCGCCGTCACGGACCATGACTCGACGGAGGGGCTGGCAGCGGCGCAGGCCGCGGCCGCCAAGCACCCCGGCTTCATGCTGATCCCCGGGATCGAGATGAGCACGGATATCCCCGGCGCCGAGGTGCACATCCTGGGCTACTTCCTGGCGTACGAAGACACGGAGTTCCAGCAGACGCTCGCCAATCTCCGTCACGCGCGCCGCGACAGGGGCCGGATGATGGTGGAGAAGCTGCGCCGCCTGGGCCTGGAGATACTCTGGGAACGGGTAGAGGAGCTCGCCGGTGAGGGGGCGGTGGGGCGGCCCCACGTCGCTCAGGCGCTGTTGGAGAAAGGCTATATCTCCTCGTTTCAGGAGGCCTTCGACCGCTACATCGGCAGAAACGGCCCCGCCTACGCGGAGAGGCTGAAGCTGACACCGGTCGAGGCGATCGGGATTCTGGCGCGGGTGGGCGCCCTGACGGTGCTCGCCCACCCGGCGACCCTGTCGGGACTGGACGAGTTGATCAGGGAGCTCAAGGCGGCCGGCCTGGCGGGTATGGAGGTCTACTATCAGGACTACGATAAGGCGACGAGAGACCGTCTGGCGAAGATGGCGGACCGGTACGGTCTCCTGAAGCTCGGCGGCAGCGACTACCACGGCCTGGGGGGCAGCCACGAGCGTATGCCCGGCGACATCCCCCTGCCCGACCAGGAGATCGACGCCTTCCTGGAGCGGGCCCGCGAGGCGACCCCCCTTCTCGGCTCCTAGGATCCCCTGTTGATACTCGCCCGAGGCGCTCCCGATCAGGGAGGCGTATAGTAGATGTTTACGGCTACCCAGTCGAGGTAGTAGTCGCGGCTATCGCACTCGGCGCCGCCTGAGCAGTTGCAGGTCACGCGAAGCCGGAAGTTGGCGTTGCTCAACTCACCCTCAGCCCAGAGTCTGCCCCAGATATCGGCGACCCCTCCCAGGACAGCCGTATGCTCGCTGCTGGTCTCGGTAGGATCGACCTTGGCGGCCGTCCAGGAGGAACCGCCGTCCCACGAGAGCTCGACGCCGAGGCTGTTTTCGCCGCCGACGCCGCCCAGCCACCAGTCGAGGCGCACGCGAATGCCGTCGATGGTGGAGCCGGAGGGAATGGAGATGCCATAGTTGTAGAAGAGGTGACGGTCTCCAGGACCGTCCATGTTGGAGGCGTACAGCGGGCCGTCACCGTAGGCGTAGGTGGGGTTCAGCTCAAAGCCGTCGTTGTCGCCGCCGCTGGTCGCCGCCTGCGCGGAGGCGTCGAGGTAGCCGGTGTTGGCGAAGGAGGGGGCGGACGTGAATGAGTTGTCGAGGTTGCCGCTCTGGGCAATGTAGAAACCAAAGCCCGTGCTGACGGCAAACCCCGCCAGCGCCGACGCCGCCAGCACGAGGAGAAGGCCGCTGGCAATCTTGATTCGATTGGACATCCTCACTCCCAGCCGGTACGAATACGCCGCGGGCCTCCACTGCCGCGAGCGCCGCGGGGCACTGCCCCGCTAGGACGGCCCGTAGTAGACGCTCACCGGCACCCAGTCCAGGTAGAAGTCACGGCCGCCGCAGGCGCCGCCGGAGCAGTCGCAGGTCAGACGGACCCTGAAGTTGGCGTTGGCAAGCTCGTCTACGGTCCAGGTCCTGCCCCAGGTGTCGCTGCTGCTACCCAGGATCGCTGTGTGCTCCGACGTCGTCTCCGTAGGATCCGTTTGGGCGGCCGTCCAGGTTGCGCCGCCGTCCCAGGAGAGCTCGACAGACATGCTGTTAGAGTTGGCGCCGCTGTCGAGCCACCAGTCGAGGCGCACGGCAATACCCTCGATGGCGCAACTGCTCTTGATGGACATGTTGTAGTTGTAGTAGCGGTGGCGGTCGCCGGGGCCGTTGATGTTGCTGGCGTAGCCGCTCCCGTCGCTGTAGGCATTCTGGGGACTGGATTCGAAGCCGTTGTTGTCGCCGCCGCTGTCCGCTGCGTTGGCGGAGGGATTGAGGAAAGCGGTGTTCCCGGGGAAGCAGTCAACGCTGGTGATGGTACTGCCGATGTTGATCTTCTGGCCGCCAAGAAGGGCGAGACCGCTGTCGACCATCAGTGTGGCCAGTCCTGATAGCGCCACGAGAGCGGCAATGAGCAGCGTCCCTGCCTTGATCAGCATTCCGGTTCCTCTCCTGCCTGAAAACGTCGGGCTTTGCCTAGCCAGACTTGCCCCAGGAGGACGCCCAGGAGGAGGAGTGACGGAATGAGGATGAGAAGAAGCCGCCCCAGGGCGCCGCGGGCGAAGTGAACGAGGTAGCCGAGATAGGGAATGGCAAAGACCACGCGGTCCCCCGATCCTTCGAGGGTGACGGGGGCGGGATCAGGGGAGCTGTTGCTGTCGCCCTTGGTGGTGTAGACCGTGGTGCCGCCGACGCTCTCCATGTCCGTAATGCGATGGAGCACGGGGAGGGCTCTTCCTGCCTTCCTGATGGCGACGATGTCGCCCTCCTTGAGGGTCTTGCTGTCGACGGTCTCGGTGATGCCGACGCTGCCGGCGGGAAGGGCGGAGCCCATGCTGCCGCCGTAGATGACGTAGGCCCGGAAGCCGAACAGGGTGAAGAGGGCGGGGATGGCGAGCGCGATGACCAGGAGCAGGAGCAGCCCAAGACACGCCGAACCGGCGAAGCGCACCATTCGTCCTGGTGGCAACGCCGGGAGGCGCTCTATCGGGAACCAGCTCGGCATCCTTACACTCCAGCTCCCTTGCCCGCAGCGTTGGCGCTACGGGTTGTTCTTAGTCTGCTCGGCGTCGAAGGTGAATGTAGCGGTCGTGCTGGCACCTTCGGGGCCGGTTGCGCTGGACGGCAGCTCTACCTTGAAGCACAGGTCCTCGCTGCCGCTGACGGCGAGCGTCCGGTCGCCTGAGTCATCGCCAGGGGTAGAATCGCCCATGGCGCCGTTGGCGAGTGTTCCGGTGTAGAGCTCAGACCCGTCGAAGGTCGTGCAGTCGGTGCCCAGCGTCTTTATCGTGAGCGTCAGGGCATCCCTAAGATCCAGAGTGTCGTCGTTGGTCGCGCTGGTGGTCATGGCGTAGCGCAGCTCAAGGGTGCCGGTGTTGGAGACTGTAAGCTGGGCGGTAACGGAGTCGCCCGGCGCCATGTTGCTCATCGTGAGAAAGGCGGTGGCCGGGGTGGTGCTAATATCGACGCTGCCGGAGGTGAAAGCGTTGGCGTCGTTGTCCGTGCTTGCAGTGAACAGTGACAGCCCCCCCAGGCCCAGCAAGCTGGCAAGAATGCCGATGGCCAAAAGGCTGAGAAGAATGCGTCTGTACATCTTGACATCCCTCCTCTCGAGGGCTTTGCGGCCGACCGTCCCCGGCCTACGAGGCCAGGGACAGCGGGCTGGCGATCCCGTCAGATACCTCTGGCGGCCGAACGCCGTCCCTGCCGGGCTCTTCGCGTAGGTCTGCCGGCACCCCCCCCTTCCTTGTCGAGATGCCTCCGTCGGCGGACTACGCCGGAGGAGATACGCCCTTGGGCATACGCCTCCTGATATACAGTATCGGCAGGGGCAGCGGTCTCTTAAGGGAGTGAGCCCATCAGTTATCCGAGATAGGGGCGGTGTGATAACCTAGAATCAGGGGAAGGGATCGGTCACGGGGCAGAGGGGCCAGAGAGGAGCGGGAAGACTCCCGTGAAGTGCGCAACACACCCGAACGTCGAGACAGAGCTGGCTTGCAGCCGCTGCGGCAAGCCGATCTGCCCGCGTTGCCTGGTGTACACGCCGGTCGGCACCCGCTGTCGCGACTGCGCCCAGGTGCGACGCCTGCCAACCTATCAGGTCCCAGCATCATACCTGCTGCGCGGGATCGGCGCGGCGGCGGCGGCGGGAGCGGCGACCGGCGGGCTGTGGGCTCTCCTACTGCCTCAGAGGGCCGGCGCCTACGGCTTCTACGTCCTCTTCCTGGCGCTGGGGATAGGCTACGCCGTCGGCGAGGCGGTGAGCTGGGCGACCAACCGGAAGCGGGGCGCGGTGCTCCAGGGGATAGCGGCGGCGGGGGTCGTCCTCGCTTACCTTGTGCACAACCTGGCAGCGGGGGTGGGCATCATCCCCCGCGACGACATCTACGGCTACGTGATGACGGGCATCGCCATCGTCATAGCGATAGGGCGGCTCCGCTGACGGGATCGTCCTTTTCCCCCATCCTCTTGGGGCAAGAGCAGGCGCCTTTGGCTAGAAGGGGCGAAAACCGCTTTCCGGCGGCTCAGCGGAGGACGAAGGAGACCACCACCAGGAGGGCGAAGACCCCGACGCCTACGAGGACTATCCGGCGCAGGTCGTTCTTCACGTAGCTGAAGTCCATCATCCCCGGCACTCTCGGCTTGGGAGCGGGCTGCTCCTCACCCTTGAGCGGCGAAGCGAGAGGGGCGACCCGCGGCCGGGCAGCGAGCGGCGGTGGGGACGCAGGGGCACGGCGGCGGGCCTTCCGGCGGGACGGGCGACTGGCGCTGGGGCGTGGTTGCTTGGGCAATGTATCCTCGTATGCTTTGTCGGTCGGTCGGTCGAAGGAGATTATACATCGCAGGCTGTGAGGAGCACAACGCCGACGCGCCGATGCCGACCAGCCCGGCTACTCTTTGGGAGGAGCGTTAGGGTTATCCACCACGTCCTCACGATCCACCGCCAGGGCACCGTCCTTCCATATGTAGTGGACCTTCTTGATCCGGCTGGGGAAACCGGGGGTATCGCCGGCGCTGTAGACCGGCAGCACCTCCACCAGGTGGTGGTCCTCAAGCTGGACCTGCACCGATCCCTCCGCCGGCACCTCCGACAGCAGGGCGACGAGCTCGCCGCCGCGATAGCCGAGGACGATGAGGGCGAGGTTGCCGGCCGTTCCTCCCGAGGAGATAGGGACTATCGCCTCCTCCCGGCCGTCGCCGGTGAGGTCGGCGTAGAGGACGTCCTCCTGGCTTACTTCTCCTCCCAGACGCTGGAGGAGGGCCTCGACGTCGGCCTGCTGGGCGAGGTCGACTTCTCGTATGTCCAGCGGCGCCGGGGAGGGCGTGACCCCAGACGTGGCGGCGGGGGTGGGAGTCTCCTTCTTGTCGTGACCATCACGGCAGGCGACGGCGAGGGCGGCAAGCACAGCCACCGCGATGAAGGCTATCCAACAGAGGAGCGTCGCTTTTCGCACTAAGGCGTCCTTGCCCGCCGTCCGTCTCCTGCGGCAGGGGCAGGCCGTGAGCGGGAAAACAGCGGGGCACCGCGCATTGCCGGGCGGAGCCCCCTGCTGCCCCCGATGATGAAAGTGGCGCGCTCGGCGGGATTCGAACCCACGGCCTCAGCCTCCGCAGGGCTGCGCTCTATCCGACTGAGCTACGAGCGCGCGCTATCCACACATAAGACTGGGGATGAGACGCGGGGTGCGGGGTCCGGCGCGCCATCCCCCGTCCGGGGTCATCCTGGTTGGTGCCGAAGGTGGGATTTGAACCCACACGCCCTTACGGACACTACGCCCTGAACGTAGCGCGTCTGCCATTCCGCCACTTCGGCGAACCGCGACCGTTTGCAGGCTCAAGCGCAAGGATGGTGGGCGGTACAGGGCTCGAACCTGTGACCTCTTCCGTGTGAAGGAAGCGCTCATACCAACTGAGCTAACCGCCCAGAGCTCAAGCTGCCGGCCACGATGATTGTAGCCATCGGCGCCAGGGCCTGTCAAGGAAAGACGGACGGGCAGCGTCTACCGCGGGGCTGCGAGGGGGTTGCCTGATGTCCTAGGGATGCGGTGCGCTGACGCCGATGGAGGCGAATCCACCGGCCTGCTCCTGGTACTGCCGCCACCTTGCCTCCAGCGCCGGGTGCTGCAGCGTCTCCATCAGGTAGTCGGTGAAGGCGTCTCCCGTGGCGCCGGAAGAGCGGCCGGTGATGACGAGCCTCTTCTCGAACGTGTCGCATATCTCAAGGGCCATCTCCAGCCGGCGGCCGCGGTCGGCGAAGCCGATGTGGTTGAGGAGCATGGCGCCGCCGCGGACGAGCCCGCTGGGGTCAGCGTACTGGACGCGGCCCTCTTCGACCATACGAGGGGCGCTGCCGTGGATCGCCTCGAACATGGCGTAGCGCTTGCCGATGTTGGCGCTGCCGGCGGTGCCGACACCGCCCTGGAGCTCGGCCGCCTCGTCGGTGAGGATGTCGCCGTAGAGGTTGGGCAGGGCGAAGACGCGGAAGTGCGTCCTCCGCTTGGGGTCGACGAGCTTCGCAGGCACGATGTCGATGTACCAGTCGTCCCACTCCACTTCCGGGTAGTCGGCGGCGACCTCGCGGGCGACCTCCAGGAATCTGCCGTCGGTGGTCTTGATCACGTTGGCCTTGGTGACCACCGTCACCCGGTTGATACCGTGATTGCGCGCGTAATCGAAGGCGAGGCGGATGAGCCGCTCGCTGCCCTGGAGGGTAGCGATGGTGAAGTCGACGCAGAGGTCGGGGGTGACGTGGATCCCCCTGCTGCCGACGGCGTAGGCGCCCTCGGTGTTCTCGCGGAAGAAGGTCCAGTCGATCCCCTGGGCGGGGATGCGCACGGGCCGGACGTTGGCGAAGAGGTCGAGGGCCTTGCGCATAGCGACGTTGGCGCTCTCGATGTTGGGCCAGGGGTCGCCGGCGCGCGGCGTCGTAGTGGGGCCCTTGAGGATGATATGGCACTGCTTCAGCTCTTCGAGGACATCGTCGGGGACCGCCTTGAGCTGGGCGGCGCGGTTCTCGATTGTCAGCCCCTCGATGACCTTGAAGACGACCTTGCCGCTCTCCACCTCCGGCTTCAGGAGAAGCTCCAGCACCCTCTGGGTCTGCTCCGAGATGTAGGGCCCAATGCCGTCGCCGCCGCAGACGCCGATGACGATGGGTTTCAGGCCGGCGTAGTCGATCCAGCCGTCATTCGCCTTCATCCTCTCGACGCGCTCGAGCTGCTCTGTGAGCAGGTCGCCGAAGTGCTCTTTGGCCCTTTCGATTGCCTCGTTGTCCATGGGTTTTTCCTTCCGGGGGACGGGGTTTCTGGAAGCGCAGGCGGGCGTAGCTGATACCGCAGTATATCAGGGCCAAGATAAAGAAAGCAACGGCTTTCACAAAGCGCAGTGTTAAGACCGCGTTAAGTGATCAGCTCTCAGCGAGTGAGGTCAAGCGAGAAACGACCCTCGCCCTCTTGGGGAGCGGGGCCGTCGCGAAGAGTTGCTCTCCTAGATTGGTGGCAGCGGAGGGATTTGAACCCACGACCAAGGGCTTATGAGTCCCCTGCTCTACCACTGAGCTACGCTGCCGCCGTGCCGGATCATAGCAAAGGGGCTCCGGGGCTGTCAACGAAGTCGCCAACGCTGCTACAATGGGCGACGGTACAACAAGAGCTTGGCCCTGGAGTAACCTCGATGACCTGCGGCACCACGGCCGAGATGGAGACCATCGCTTACGCCTGCCATGAGCCCTACGGCTTCTGGCTGGACAGCGCCCTCGTCGACCCCCAGTGGGGCCGGACTTCGCTCTACGGAGAAGACCCCTTCCTAGTGCTGCGGTCGAAGGGGAAGACGGTCGAGGTTGCGGAGCGCGGCGGCACGAGCCGTCATCAGGCCAGCCCATTCGAGGTGCTCCGCGAACTCCTGCGGGAGAGGCGGTCGCCGGAGGGGGGCGTCGTCGGCTACTTCGCCTATGAGCTCAAGCAGCACATCGAGGATCTCCCGCAGCGGGCGGAGGACGACCTGGCCCTCCCCGACTGCTATCTCTGTTTCTACGACCGGCTCGTGCGCTACGATCCCCGGCTGACGGCGCCCCCGGCCACCCCCGCCGACGGCGCGCGGACCGCCCGCCCCAAAATGGACGGTCTTCGATCAACCTTCACGCCGGAGGCCTACCGTCGCGCCGTCGAGCGGACGAAGCGCTACATCACCGCCGGCGACATCTACCAGGTAAACCTCTCGCAGAGGTTCGCGGCGCCGCTGCGGCAGAGCCCCTTCGATCTCTACTCGAGGCTGCGCCAGGTCAATCCCGCCCCCTTCGCCGCCTTCTTGAACCTCTCTGAGGGGCAGGTGTTGAGCGCATCGCCGGAGCGATTCCTCCACTTCGACCCGACGAGCAGGCGGGTGCAGACACGCCCGATCAAGGGGACGCGCCCCCGCGGCGGGACCCCCGAACGGGACCGGGAGCTGGCGCGGGAGTTGCTCAGCAGCGAGAAAGACCTCGCCGAGAACGTGATGATCGTCGACGTGGAGCGAAACGACCTCGGCCGCGTGGCGGAGATCGGCTCGGTGCGGGTGCCCCACCTGGCGGCGCTGGAGCGCTTCGCCACCGTATTCCACCTGACGTCGACGGTGGAGGCCCGTCTGCGCGACGGCTGCGACGTGGTGGACCTGCTGCTCGCCACCTTCCCCAGCGGCTCGATCACGGGCGCGCCGAAGATACGGGCGATGGAGATCATCGACGAGCTGGAGCCGACGGCCCGCAGCGTCTACACGGGCGCCATCGGCTACATCGGCTTCGACGGCTCGCTCGACCTGAACATCGCCATCCGCACCATGCTGGTCAAGGGCGATACCGTCTACTTCCAGGCCGGCGGCGGGATTGTCGACGACTCCGACCCGGAGCTGGAGTACCAGGAGACGCTGGACAAGGCGAGCGCCCTGGCGCGGGCGGTGCTGGCTGACGAATAGGCGGAGAGATGCAGTGGGTCTTCCTCAACGGACGGATCATTGAAAGGGAGAGGGCCGCCATCCCGGCCCTCGACCGCGGCCTGCTCCACGCCTACGGCCTGTTCGAGACGATGCGCTCCTACAACGGGCGCGTCTTCCGCCTCGACGCCCACTACCGCCGCCTGTGTGAGGGGGCAGAGGCCCTCAGCCTCACCCTGAACCTCAACCTTGATGAGATCGCCGCCGCCGTCGAGACGCTGCTGGAGAGGAACAGCCTCCCCGACGCCCGCATCCGCCTGACCGTCACCGCCGGCCCCGAGAACGGCGAAAGGCAGGTCCTGCTCGTCGCCACCCCGCCTACCGACTACCCGCCGGAGCTCTACGAGAGGGGCATGGCCACCGTTACGAGCGCTACCCGTCGCAATGAGACTTCACCGCTGAGCCGCATCAAGTCGCTCAACTGCCTGGACAACATCCTGGCGCGCGAGGATGCCCGCCGCCAAGGTGCCGACCACGCGATACTGCTCAACACGCGGGGCTTCGTCGCGGAGGGGAACTCAAGCAACGTCTTCCTGGCCCAAGGCGATCGGCTGCTGACGCCGGGCATCGATTCGGGCGTCCTGCCGGGGATAACGCGGGCCGCCGTCATCGAGCTGGCGCAGGAGGCCGGCACCGCCTGCCTAGAAGGCGAGGTCGAGGCGGCGATGCTCGACGACGCAAAGGAGGCGTTTCTCACCGGCTCGGTCATGGGGATCATGCCGCTTACCCGGCTCGACGGCCGCCCCATCGGCAGCGGCGGGCCCGGCCCCACGACCTTGGCGATCAGCCGCCTCTATGATCAGGCGGTGGCGCGGGAGACGCGGAGATAAGGCAGGCCGCCAACGCCGGTACGGGGTGTCTCATTGGGCCGCTGGCGTTGGCCTAGAACGCGTAGTCCGTCTTCCAGATCTCCCAGACCCTGCCGGCGGTGCGAATAGTCTCCTTCTCCTCTTTGAGAGTAGGCCTCCCCGGCTGCCAGCCGGAGGGGGTCAACTCGCCGGTGGAGCGGACGTGCTGGAAGGCCTTGAGCTGCCGAATGAGCTCAGTTACGTTGCGACCCACGGGCGGCGTCAGTATCTCCGCTGCCTGGATGATGCCGTCAGGGTCAATTATGAAGCGGCCACGCACGTTGACGCCGAGCTCCTCGTTGTACACCCCGTACAGGGATCCGATCTTGCCTCCGGGGTCGGCCAGCATGGCGTAGGGGACACCCCCCTCCACCATCTTCGAAAGCTCCACCTCCTGCCAGACCTTGTGGGAGTAGACACTGTCCACACTCACCGAGAGCACCTCCGCCTCCATCGCCCTCAACTCGCCATACTTGACGGCAACTGCCGCCAACTCGGTCGGTCAGACGCAGGTGAAGTCAGCGGGATAGAAGCAGAGGATCACCCACTTCTTCTTGAGGTTGGAGAGTTTGACCTCCTGGACCTTGCCATTCCAGTAGGCCTTGGCTGTGAAGTCTGGTGCTTGCTTGCCAACGATCGGCGTCATTGCGCCCTCCTTTCGCTAGGCCGGTCGTACGTGCGGCCCCTGCCAGAATGGAAATGATCGTAGCAAGGGGGTTCTGGCCTGTCAACCAGAGGAGAGAATACAGAGCGAACGCCTCTGCCTCACCTCCCGCTTGAGGGGCCGACTTCGCGCGGTCTACAATGGAATCGCGATGACGAAGACACGCTTCGCCGCCCTGCCCGAGCCGATTCCGCCCGGCGGCGGGTTGGGCCTCAGCGACCGGAAAGGACCAAAGGAACATGAAACTTCTTAGCTGGCAGGCTGCTCTTGGACTGGCTCTACTTGCGTTGTCGGTGCTGGTGTACGCGCTGCACTACGCGATATTCAGAGACTCGCATCACATCTTCATCTACCTGATCGGCGATGTCGCTTTCGTGTTCATCGAGGTTCTCCTGGTCACTCTGATAATCCATGAGTTGCTCAATGTCAGAGAAAAGCAGAGCCGGCTGGAGAAGTTGAATATGGTCATAGGCGCCTTCTTCAGCGAACTTGGAACGGAGCTGCTGGCCTACTTCTCGGACCTCGACCCCAAGCTGAACCAGATCAGGGAGCAGCTCATCGTGGACAACGAGTGGTCGAATGAGGAGTTCGCCAGCGTCAGTCAGCGGCTGAGGAAATACGACTACGGCGTGGAGATCGAAACAGCGAACTGGGGAAATCTGAGCAGCTACCTCATTGAGAAAAGGGGCTTCCTGCTGAGGCTGCTGGAGAACCCGACTCTGCTGGAACATGAGTCCTTCACAGAGCTCCTTCGCGCCGTCTTCCACCTGACTGAGGAGCTGGCAAGAAGGGAGAACCTCGGGGAGCTGCCCGACACCGACCGTAGACATCTTGCCAACGACATCACGAGGGCATACGTCCTGCTCGTGCGACAGTGGCTGGACTATATGCACCACCTGAGAGACAACTACCCCTACCTCTTCTCCCTCGCCATGAGGACGAACCCATTTGACCAACAAGCGTCGGTGATAGTGCGTTAGTGCGTTTGAGCGCAAGAGACAGCCCGCCGGTGCGCGCGGCAGCCCCCACGGCTGGCGAAGGGCCCCGCTCGCTTGAGGGGCCGACTCCGCGCGGTCTACAATGGAATCGCGATGACGAAGACACGCTTCGCCGCCCAGCTCGCCGCCCTGCCCGCTCGACCCGGCGTCTACATCATGCGCGACGGCGAGGGCCGCGTCATCTACGTCGGGAAGGCGGCCAACCTGCACAGCCGGGTGCGCTCCTACTTCGGCTCGCCCCGCAGCATGGAGCCGAAGACGCGGGCGCTCGCGTCCGCCGTCGCCGATTTCGAGTACATCGTCACCAATACGAGCCAGGAGGCGCTGCACCTGGAGGCGACCCTGGTCAAGCGCCATCAGCCCCTCTTCAACGTCCGCCTCAAGGACGACAAGCACTATCCCTACCTCCGGATCGACGTGCAGAACTCCTGGCCGCGGGCCGAGATCACCCGCCGCGTGGCCGACGACGGCGCCCGCTACTTCGGGCCCTACGCGAGCGCGGGGTCGGTGCGCAAGGTGCTCGATCTCATCAACCGGCTCTTCCCCTGCCGCGCCTGCACGAAGACGATAAGCGGCCAGGACCGGCGCCCCTGCCTCGATTTCTACCTCCACCGCTGCCTCGCTCCCTGCGCCTCCTACTGCAGCAAGGAGGAGTACGACGAGATGATCCGGCAGGCGATCCTCTTCCTCGAGGGGCGGACGGACACGGTCGTGCGGGAGATCAGAGCGCAGATGGAGGCGGCATCGGAGAGCCTCCAGTTCGAGCGGGCGGCGCGGCTGCGCGACCAGCTCCAGGCGATCGAAAGGGTCACCGAGCGGCAGGTGACGGCCTACGCCACGCCCAGCGATGAGGATGTCTTCGGCCTCGCCCGCGCCGACGGGGATGTGTGGGCGCAGGTGCTGTTCATCCGGGGGACGAAGATGACCGGCGGCGACCACTTCGCGCTGGACGGCGCAGGCGACGAGCCCGACGCCGAGGTGATGAACAGCTTCCTGAAGCAGTTCTACGAGTCGGCGACCTACGTGCCGCGGAGAGTGCTGCTGCCGGTCGCGGTCCCCGAGCAGGCGCTGATCGAGGAGTGGCTGTCGGAGCGGCGCGGCGGCCGCGTGAGCCTGCTCGTCCCCCGGCGCGGGAACAAGCGGCATCTGGTGGCGATGGCCGCCGACAACGCCCGCGAGGCGCTGGAGATGATGCGGGTGAAGTGGCTGGCGGACAGCGGCAAGACGCAGCGGGCGCTGGCCGAGCTGCAAGAAGAGCTGAACCTGCCGTCGCTGCCGCGGCGGATCGAGTGCTACGACATCTCGGACATCAGCGGGACGGCCGCCGTGGGGAGCATGGTGGTGTTCAGCGACGGCCATCCGCGGCGGGCGGAGTACCGTCGCTTCCGGATCAAGACGGTGGAAGGGGCGAACGACGTGGCGATGATGGCGGAGGTGCTGCGGCGTCGCTTCAAGCGGGCGGCGCGGCGCGAGCCCGGCGGAGAGGAGCCGGACGAGAAGGGGCAGGCCTGGGCTGCCCTGCCCGACCTGGTGCTGATCGACGGCGGGAGGCCGCAGCTCAACGCCGCCCTCGACGCGCTTCGGGAGATGGAGGTGCCGTTCCTGCCGGCGGCGGGGCTGGCGAAGCAGCAGGAGGAGCTGTATGTGAAGGACGTGGCGGAGCCGATCGTCCTGCCGCGGACGTCGCCGGCGCTGTACCTGCTGCAGCGGGTGCGGGACGAGGCGCACCGCTTCGCTATCACATACCATCGCAAGGTGCGGGAGAAGGCGGGGACGAGGTCGGCGCTCGACTCGATACCGGGCGTGGGGCCGAAGCGGAAGCGGGCGCTGCTGCGGAAGTTCGGGTCCGTGAAGAGGATACGGGAGGCGGCGGTGGACGAGATCGCGGCGACGGTGGGGTTCACGCGCTCGCTGGCCGAAAGGGTCAAGGAGTACCTGTAGGGGACACCCCTCCGGACTCCCCCTCGATTCCAAGGAGAGAGACCAGCGTCTTCGCGTTGGCGACGGCGTGCCCGAGGGCGTCGTTGTTGAAGTAGACGTACACCTCCCGCACGTCCTCCGGCAGCCCGCGCAGACGGCTCGCCCAGTCCGCCAACTGCTCGTCGCTGTAAGAGCCACCGTAGAGGGCGGCGCTGCCGTGAAAGCGCACGTAGACGAAGTCGGTCGTCGCCTCCAGCGGCGTCTCCCGCTCCACCATGTGGTAGACGCAGAAGGCTACGTTGTGCATCCGGAGGAGGGCGAACGGCTCGGCGTCGAACCAGGAATCGTGGCGGAATTCGAAGACGTGGCGCACGTCGTGGGGCAGTAGCGAGAGGAAATGGGCCAGGCGCTCGCTGTTCTCCGGCGTGCGATGAAAGCTGGGCGGCATCTGATAGAGGACGGGGCCCAGGGCGTCGCCGAGGAGGCGGGCGCGGTCGAGGAACGTCTCCAGCGGCTCCTCGCAGTCTTGCAGGCGCTTGATGTGGGTGATGAAGCGGCTGGCCTTGACGGCGAAGCGGAAGCCCTCCGGCACCTTCGCCGACCAGTTGCGCCAGGTCTGCTCCTTGGGCAGTCGATAGAAGCTGGCGTTGAGCTCGACGGTGGCGAAGTGGCGGCAGAAGTGGTCGAGCCACTTGGCGGCAGCCAGCTCCTGGGGGTAGAAGGGGCCCCGCCAGTGGCTGTAGACCCAACCGGACGTCCCTATCCAGTAGCGAGGGGGCATAGGCGTCTCCCAGCGGGCTCCCGAGGCGGCTTCGCGGCGCCATTATAGCACCGGCCTTCCGCTTGGGCTCGCCTTGCGCCTGTGCTATCGTATGGGCGGGACATTACCCGAGACGATGTTAGGCGGGCACAGGGATGGAGACCGATTTCACCGCCGCCCGAGAGAGCCTCATCGCCGCCATCCGCCACGAGGTCAGGGACGAGCGGGTGCTGGCCGCGATGAGCCGCGTGCCCCGCGAGCGCTTCCTGCCGCCCGATCTCCACCGCTACGCCTACGACGACCGCCCCCTGCCGATCGGACACGGACAGACAATCTCCCAACCGCTGATGGTGGCGATAATGACGGAGGTGCTCCACCTGAAGGGGCACGAGAAGGTGCTGGAGCTGGGCACGGGGTCGGGCTACCAGGCGGCGATCCTGGCGGGGCTGGCGAGGCAGGTGGACAGCGTGGAGAGGGTGCCCGAGCTGGCGGAGAGCGCCGCCCAACGGCTGCGCGAGCTGGGCGGCCACAACGTCGCCGTGCACGTAAACAAGAAGGGGACGCTGGGCTGGCCCGAGGGGGCGCCGTACGACGCGATCCTGGTGACGGCAGGGGCGCCGCAGGTGCCGCAGGAGCTTGTCGACCAACTGAAGATCGGCGGCCGGCTGGTGATACCCGTGGGGCGGCGCTACGTGCAGGAACTCCTGTCGGTGCAGCGGGAGCAGGCGGGGACGAGGGTGACGCGGCACGGGCAGTGCCGTTTCGTCCCCCTGATCGGCTACGGCGCCTGGCCGGAAGAGAAGGAAGAGAGCGGGTAGCGTTTCTAGCCTTTCACCGCCCCACAGACGCGGGTTGATGGGGGGAAACCCCCAAGAGCGCCCCCACCGGGAAAATTTCTTGACATTTTTCTCCCGCCGCCGCATAGACAACTCATAACCCTGTGGTAAGATAGGGGCGCTCTTCCCCCTATTCGAGCCACGCGAGGTGATGGTCATGGTCACGGACGACCACGTCGGTCAGTTCCTCCACTATTTGTCCGTCGAGAAAGGCTCCTCCAGCAACACGATTGCCGCCTATCGAAACGACCTCTCTCAGTTCCGCACCTACCTCCAGGCCGTCACCAACGTCAACGGCGATTCGCCGCGCTGGGACACGGTCGACCGAACCCTCATCATCGAGTACGTCTCGGAGCTGAAACGCCGGCGCTACGCGGAGGCAACCGTTGCCCGGAAGATAGCCGCCCTGAAGGCATTTTTCGCTTTCCTCCATCAGGTCGAAGGGATTGTAAGGCAGAACCCCACCGAGAACGTAGGGTTCCGGGTCCCGAAGTCCCTTCCCAAGCCGCTGTCGATCCGCGAGGTGGACGAGCTCCTGGAGCAGCCGGCCCGTCTCATCACACCGGAGGCGAAACGGGACAAGGCGATGCTGGAGTTGCTCTATGCCACCGGCCTGCGGGTTACCGAGCTGGTGTCGCTGGACGTGAACCACCTTCACATGAACCGGCGCGCGCCCCACATCCGCTGCGTGGGAAAGGGCTCCAAGGAGCGCACGATCCCTATCCACAGGGACGCGCTCCAGGCGCTGGAGGAGTACCTGGACGACGGCCGGCCGCGTCTGGTGCGGAACAAGCACCAGGCGGCCCTCTTCGTCAACCGGCGGGGGGAGCGTCTGACGCGGCAGGGCTTCTGGCTGATCCTGAAGGGCTACGCAAAGGCCGCCGCAATCGCCAAGCCGGTTACCCCGCACACCTTGCGCCACAGCTTCGCTACCCATATGCTGAAAGGGGGAGCTCCGTTACGTAACGTTCAGGAACTCCTGGGCCATGCCAACATGTCGACCACCCAGGTCTACACCAAGCTCAGCGACGACATGGTGCGTCAGGTGTACGAGAAGGCCCATCCGCGAGCGAAGTAGAGAATCCGTTCTCGGTTCAAGCTTCTGTCAGGAGGCAGCCAGGCTGTGAGACGTTTGGCTGCTTTCTTGTTTCCGGTTGTCCTGCTGCTCCTGGCAGGCGCCTGTTCCCACGAGGGGGCGCCGCCGACACCCTCTTCCGCGACAACGCCGACCCCACGGGCGACGGCCGCGACGCCGGCGACCACGCCCCACCCCGGAGAGCCCTCCCTGCCCCGGCGGGACATCGTGGATCTGGCGCGGCGGCTGCGCGGCGTCACGGGTGAGATACCGACATCGGTGAACCCAACACCGCCCGACTACGCCGTCGGCGACCGAAGCCTCTTCTACATCATGCAGTTCGCCTCTCCGGGAGAGGCCGCCGACGTGCCCCCGCAGGTGGTGGAGATCTGGGCCACCCTGCGCGTAGTCACTCCTCACGGCTACTTCTACACGGAGGACGGCGCGGACGTCTCCCAGGAGGACCTGGAGAAGGCGGCGGCGGCGTTCGAGGCTACCATCTATCCCACGGTCGCGGGCACCTTCGGGCGGGAGCGCAGCCCAGGGATAGACAACGACCCGCACATCACGATCCTCCACGCCCAGCTCGCCGGGGCGGCGGGCTACTTCAGCGACCTGGACGAGTACCCGCGGCTGGTGAGCCCCTTCAGCAACGAGCGGGAGATGGTGTACATCGACCTGCCTTCGCTGACGCCGGGGAGTGACATCTACATCGGCATCCTCGCCCACGAGCTCCAGCATCTGGTCCACTCCAACGGCGACCCCGACGAGGAGCTGTGGGTCAACGAGGGGCTATCGGAGATGGCGGCGGGCCTGGTAAGGGAGGGGAGCTCGATGGCCAACGATTTCCTCCGCGAGCCGGACACGCAGCTCAACACCTGGGACCCCTCAGGGAGCAACTACGTCCACTACGGCGCCGCCGACCTCTTCATCCGCTACCTCGCCCACCGTATCGGCGGCTCCGCGGCTCTGAAAGACCTGGTCTCCGACCCACTCAACGGCATGGCGGGCATCAGCGACTTCCTGCGGCGGCAAGGGTTTGACCTCGATTTCACTGACCTGTTCCGCGACTGGCTGGTCGCCAACTACCTGGACGAGCCAGCGGGCGGGACATACGGCTACCCCGATCTCGACGTCGCCGCGCAGCCCACGGCCACCCTCAGCGGGGCCACGAGCGGCGAGGAGACGGTGCACCAATTCGCCGCCGACTACATCGAGGTGAAGCTGCCGGCCGGCGGGGCGACCTTCACCTTCGACGGGGCGGACACCGTGCCCGCCCTGGCGAACGAGCCCCACAGCGGCCACGGGCAGTGGTGGTCGGAGCGGGGCGATGGCGTCGATACCACGCTCACCCGCGAGCTCGACCTGACCGGCCTCGCCAGCGCCACCCTCCGCTTCTGGACCTGGTTCGACATCGAGAGCTGGTTCGACTACGGCTACGTCGAGGTGTCGACGGACGGCGGCGCCACCTGGAAGGCCCTGCCCGGCCGCCACACCACCGACGACGACCCGCTGCGGCAGGCGTACGGCCCCGGCTACAGCGGCAAGAGCG
>DAOUEO010000141.1:0-4641 GCA_034430455.1 Dehalococcoidia bacterium
GATACGCTCGGCTTCGCCGTGCCCCTGGCGTTCGTCGCTGTCATGCTCTACGTCCCCTATCACAAAGGGTTCATACCCCAGTTCGGCTTCGCCAGTCAGGCCGACGGCATCGACCCCGTGGTCGGCGGCGCCACCCTCCCCTTCCACGCCCTGGTGATGTGGGGCCCGTTCGCCGTGCTCGTCATCCCCTTCGCCGTCCAGCGGCTCCTGGCCTCGGCGCGGGTGACGGCGTGGCGGCAGCGCGACCTCCTGGCCCTGGCGCCGGGGCTGCTCGTTGTCCTGCTGTGGCTCTTCTGGGCGGCGGCAAAGGGTGCGCTGGGCGACGCCCTCTCCGACCGCGGCAGCGCCTGGCTCACGGACGTCATTCTGCTCCTGATCCTGTCGCTGTTGCTGCTGACCCTTTGGCGGGAGCTGGAATCGGATGAGAAAGAGGAGGCCGGCCGCGTCGCCGTCCTGACCTCGCTCATCCTCAGTTCGCTGGCGGTGCTGCTCATCTTCGGCGCCGAGTTCTTCTTCATCAAGGACGTCTTCTCTAACCGCATGAACACCGTGTTCAAGCTCTACTATCAGGCGTGGCTGCTGCTGGCGGTGGGGGGAGGGTTCGCCCTCTACTACCTGAGCGCCTGCTGGCTCCCCCGCCGCGACGTCTCGCTGGCGTGGCGCGTTGTCTGGGGCGCGACGGCGATCGTCGTGCTGGGGGCGGCGCTGCTCTACCCGCTGGGGGCCACCTTCAGCCGCACTGACGATTTCGACGGCCCCCGCGGCCTCGACGGCCTCGCCTGGGCGGAGAAGACCTACCGGGATGACTACAAGGCGGCGCGCTGGCTGGCCAAGAACGTCGACGGCCAGGCCGTGGTCGTCGAGATGGTGGGGAGCGAGTCGATAGGCTACGAGTACAGCATCGCCGGGCGCATCGCCGCTTGGACCGGCCACACCACCATCCTTGCCTGGCCCGGGCACGAGGCTCAGTGGCGGGGCAGCTACGCGCCCTTCGAGGGGCGGCAGGGGGACGTCGACCGGCTGTACGGCACCGAGAGCCAGGCGGAGGCGGCCGAGGTCGTCGAGAGATACAATGTCGACTACATCTACGTCGGGGAGTTGGAGCGCCAGACGTATCCAGCGTCGGCGCTCGAAAAGTTCGACGGGATGTACGCCGTGGCACATCGTGAAGGCGACGTAGTCATCTATCGGGTGAAGGGAACAAGATAGGCCGGAATACGTTTCTAAAAACAGGGTGGAGCGACGCCACGCTTCCCCGTATACTATTTGTTGTGGAGATAGCTGGTTAATGGCAGCTTCGGAAAGGCCGGAGAGGGCCTCGCTTCGGACATCGTCCGGTAACGCCTTCGCCTGGGTGAAGGAGAATTGGCCCCGCTACTGGGAGATCGGCCTGTTTGGGCTCCTGATCGTTGTCGCCGCCGGCCTGCACTTCTGGGACCTGGGCGCCCGCGCCTACAACCACGACGAGAGCCTCCACGCCACCTATAGCTTGTATCTGTTCAGGGGCGACGGGTACCATCACGATCCCATGATGCACGGCCCCTTCCAGTTCCATTTCAACGCCCTCATCTTCAAGCTGTCCAGCTTCTTCGCCGACGCCCCGATGCTCAGCAACTGGGTTCACGGCGGCCCCACCGACTACACCGGCCGCGTCCTTCCCGCCATCTTCGGCACGGCCCTGGTGGGGCTCCCCTACTTCCTCCGCGACCGTATCGGGCGCCTGGGGGCGCTGCTGGCGGCCCTCTTCCTGACCATCTCGCCGGTGCTGCTCTTCTTCGGCCGCTTCGACCGCAACGACATCTACGTCGGCTTCTGGACCCTGGCCACCGTAGTCCTTATCTGGCGCTACCTTGCCGAGCGCCGCCCCCTCTACCTGTACCTGACCGCCGCCGTCCTTGCGCTTGGCGTCGCGACCAAAGAAGTCACCTTCATGACAGTGGCGCTGTTCATCATCTACCTCGACCTGCTGCTGGCCTGGGAGATATTGAATCAGTTGCGGCGGCGGTCCCGTCCCGTGGCCGAAGGCAGCGAGGGGGGCAAGAAGGCTCGCAAGGGAGCGCAGGCGCCGCCTCAGCGTCCGCCGATGGGATTCGGGCAGTGGGCCACGATCTACGTCGTCCTGGTGCCGGTGGCCTGGCTGATAGCCATCACCTGGCCCTTCACCGGCGCGTTGCGCCGGCGCTGGGGCCTGGCGGAGGAGATGCCCGCGGTGGGAGACCTCTTGCTGGTGATCGGGACGCTGATGGGGGCGCAGTACGCCGCCGCCGTCCAGGTGCTGCCGTTCGTGGGGGACAAGGGCTTCTACAAGGATGCGGGGGTGGACGAGAACGCCCTGATGAAGGGCAGCGTCCTCTTCCTGATCATCGCCGGCGCCTACTTCGGGCTGCTGTGGCGGGCGCGCACCTGGCTGATCTGCGCCGCCGTCTTCTACGCGATCTACGTCCTTCTCTACACCACCTTCTTCACCAACATGGGCGGCTTCTGGTCGGGCATCTGGGGATCGCTCGACTACTGGCTGATGCAGCAGGACGTGCAGCGGGGCGACCAGCCCAGGTACTACTACCTGATGGTACTGCCCATGTACGAGTTCCTGCCGCTCGTCTTTGGCCTGGTGGGCCTCGTCTTCTTTGCCATACGCCGACAGCTATTCACCTCGTTCTTGATCTTCTGGGTAGTGGGCTCGATGATCGCCTTCGCCGCGGCGGGCGAGAAGATGCCCTGGCTGACCGTCCACATGGCTGTCCCCATAATCATCCTGGCGGCCAAGCTGCTGAACGACCTCTTTATCGGGGTCCACATCTCGCTGCCCATCGACTGGCGCGGGCCTGGTGCCGCGGTGTTGCTGGCGGCGGGCGCCGGCGCGCTGGCCATGATCGTGCTCTGGGCGAGCTTCTTCTCGACCTTCGGAGTCGTCATAGCACTCATCATCGGTGCATTCGCCTGCTTCCTGGCGGCGCAGGCCTGGCGGATGCAGGGGCTGCTCCAGGCGGCGCGCGTGACGGCCGCCCTCGTCGGCGCGGCGCTCATGATACTGACCGTTCGGGCCGCGGGCCTGGCCGCCTACGACGAGGGCAGATGGCCGAACGAGATGCTTTCCTACGCCGACATGTCCCCCGATATGCCCTGGGTGCGAGACCAACTGGTGAACTATGCGGAGCAGACGGGGCTGGGCCATGACTACCCCATCGTCGTGGACAACGAGCTTGCCTGGCCCCTCGTGTGGTATCTCCGGGACTTTGACAAAGTGCAGTGGGCGAGCGGCAGCATGCCGGTGCCCGTGAAGGGCAGCATCGTCGTGCTCGCGAGCACTCACCAGTCCTGGATGGACCCCTACCTCGACGACTACCAGGAGCCGGTCTCCATCAGGCATCTCTGGTGGTTCGGCGATGGGCCGCAATACTACGATAGCGTCACCTTCGGGAGCTTCTTCCACGACCTCTTCAAGGGGAGCACCTGGCGTACCTGGCGGGACTACTTCGTCTACCGCCAGCCGCCGTGGGACCCCCCGCCGAATGATAGCTGGGTCTACTTCCCCAAGAGCGTGGAGGACGCCGGGACGGCCGCCGTCGAGCCCGCGCCGCCCATCCCCACCGTCACCGCCGAGGGCCAGCTTGTCATCGGCGCCACGGGCACGGGCAGGGGGCAATTCTCGCTGCCCACGGGCCTGGACGTGGACGCCGCCGGCAACCTCTACGTCGCCGACAGCCGGAACAACCGCGTCCAGAAGTTCGACCCGGAGGGGATGGTAACGGCCGTCCTCGGCCAGGGAGGCGACAAGGATGCGACCTTCAACGAGCCCTGGACGGTGGCCGTTGACAAGAGCGGCAACATCTACGTGGCCGACACGTGGAGCCACCACATCCTCAAGTTCGACCCTGACCTAGACCTCGTGAAGGAGTGGGGCGAGCCCTTCACCGCCCTGGGGCAAAGGGAGCCTGACCCCGACGAGCTCTTCGGACCCCGCGACATCGCCATCGACGCCGACGGCAACCTGCTGATCACCGATACCGGCAACAAGCGGGTGGTCAAGTTCACCCCCGACGGCGAGCCGCTGGGGAGCTTCGGCGAGGCGGGCAGCGGCCCCGGTGAGTTCAACGAGCCGGTCGGCGTCGCCGTCGCCCCCAACGGCGACATCTACGTCGCCGACACCTGGAACCGGCGGGTGCAGCGCTTCGACTCCCAGTTCAACTACATCAGCGAGTTCTCCGTGATAGGCTGGAGCAGCACGGAGGTGACGGCGAAGCCCTACCTCGTCGTTCTGACCGACGGGAGGGTGATCCTCAGCAATCCCGCCAACGCCCGCATCGAGTTGTATGATCAGGACGGCAACTCCGTGGCCGCCTGGGAACTGCCGACGCCGCCCGACGGTGGGAAGGCCCGTCCCGTCGGCCTTGCCCTGAGCGGCGAGGAGTTCCTGTACGTCTCAGACTGCGTGGGGAACGTCGTCTACCGCCTCGCCCTGGCCGACCTGACGGGCCCGTAGACGGCCTGTACCTCTGCCCGCCCTTCGTTGACCCCCCTCTCGGCGGCTGCCTATAATGGGTCGCGCTGCCCCGGCCGATGCTCTAGATGGGCCGGCTCGGCTCCCGAAAGACCCGTCTCTTAGGATTGGGGGGCTCCCTTGCTACGCAGCCGTCGCCT
>DAOUEO010000142.1:0-1637 GCA_034430455.1 Dehalococcoidia bacterium
GTAGAGCGCCTCCAGCAGCGGCAGGGCCTTCTCCTTGCGCCCCGTGCTCAGATAGACCCGCGCCAGGTAGAACTGCGATTCGCGCACCGACCGCTCGATGGCCTTTTGCAGGTCTTCGCCCGGCGGCTCGACGTAGCCCATCTCCACCAGCCGGTCCATCACCGCCTGCTCCGCCCACGGATCCTGGCGCTTGTCCGCCGGATGCATGCCGCACTCGCCGGGCACCTCCTCCCAACTGGGGATGTAGTCAGGCTTGACGGCGTGATCAAAGGCCTGAACCAGCGGCTTGCCGTCCATGTCCTCCCCCAGCGGCAGGCCAAACAGCGTCAGCACGGTGGGCGCCACGTCGAGCAGGCCCGCGCCGTAGACGCGCTCGTCGGGCAGCACGTGGGGGCCGCGCATGCAGAAGACGCCCAGCTCGCGATGTTCGACCGCGGGGCCAGCCGGCTCTTTGGGGATGCCCCTGGGGCGCAGGTGGTCGGGATGAAAGCCGTGATCGGAGACCAGAATGACGGTGGTGTCGGGGCCGGCCAGGGTCAGCAGCCGGTCGAGCATCATGTCGTGAAAGCGATAGCCGGCGGTGACCACGTAGTGGTACAGATCGTACAGGTCTTCGGGGATGTCCTCCCTGAGCGGCGGGTGGAACCTCATGAAGCCGTGGCTGAAGTGATCGAGGGCGTCGTAGTAGACGGCCATGAAATCCCAGGGCTCGTTCTCCATCACCCAGGTGGCGGCGGCGTGAACGGTGGCGCACTCGGCGATGATCTTGGCCAGGCTCACCAGCCGCTTGTCTTTTTCCTGGTCAATCTCGGCCGCCCTGGGCGCGAAGGGGAGCAGGTGAGCGGCGGTCAGCTCGCCGGGATGGACGCGCAGCTCGGCCAGCGTTTCGATCAGGCGCGTGGGATGCACCGTGCCCGGCGGCATGGGCCAGGGCTGGCCGTAGGGTCTGTTGGCCCGGTGGTAGAAGTTAGAGACGTTGACGCCGTTGATGGGCTCGGCGGGATGGCTGGGCCACCAGCCGATGACGTGGGTGCGGAATCCCTCCTGGGTCAGGATGTTCCACAGCGCCTTGGCCTGGCGGGAAGTGCTCAGCACCGGGCGGAGGCGCTGGTTTTCGGTGTCCGGCTGGGTGAAGCCGATGACGCCGTGCTTGTCGGCCGTCTTGCCGGTGGCGATGCTGGTCCACAGCAGGGGGGAGAGGGGCGGGTCGAGGGTGGCGATATTGCCCATGACGCCCTGGTTGACAAATTGATCCAGGGTCGGCATCTCGCCCGCGTCCATCAGCGGGTTGATGACCTTCCAGTCGGCCGCGTCCCAGCCGATCAGCAGCACCTTCTTGGCTAGGCGCTTCCGCCGTCTGCGTTTCCGGCCCTGCCACGGCCACTGCCTCGGCGCGCTCTTTTCGCCAGACTCGGCGGCAGCTTCTGTCGCCAGGGTCTCTTGCTCCGCCTGCCCCTGCGCCTCGGCCCGCTTCCGTCGCCAGTCCCGCAATCCCACCGCGCCCAGCGCCAGCAGTCCCAGCGAGCCTTCCACGGGAATGTCATAAACTTCACCGGCCTCTAAAGCTGGGGAAGAGGATTCAGACTGGTTCACATTGCCACCCCACAAGAAAGCGTGCCGTACTAGCCAATCTCTAA
>DAOUEO010000143.1:0-2611 GCA_034430455.1 Dehalococcoidia bacterium
AGAGGGTAACCGTCGCTCTGGCGGGCGCCCCCAATACCGGGAAGAGCACGGTGTTCAACGCGCTCACCGGCCTGCGGCAGCACACCGGCAACTGGCCCGGCAAGACGGTGGAGAAGAAGAGCGGCCTCTGCCGGCGCGACGGCAAGGTCTTCTCCGTCGTTGACCTGCCCGGCAGCTACAGCCTCGGCGCCCACTCGACGGAGGAGGAGATAGCCCGCGATTTCCTGGCGCAGGAGAGGCCGGACGTCGTCGTGGCCATCGTCGACGCCTCCAGCCTGGAGCGCAATCTCTACCTGGTGTGTGAGCTGCTCCAGCTCGGCATGCCCATGCTGGTGGCGCTCAACATGATGGACGTCGCCCGCAGCGGCGGCCTGGAGGTGGACGCCGCCGCCCTGGAGGCCGCGCTGGGGGTTCCCGTCGTCCCCCTGGTGGCTCGGAGCGGCGAGGGGATATCGCCCCTGTTGGAGGTGATAGAGACCGTTGCCGCCGAGGAGAGACACGCGCCGACAGCCGGCCCGCAGCTGAGAGACGACATCGAGGCGCTGGTGGCGAGGCTGGATGCCCTGCTGCCCGGCGATCTCGACATCCCCTATCCCCGCCGCTGGGCGCTGGTGAAGCTGCTGGAAGGCGACCGGTCGATCCGCGGGTCGCTGAAGGCGACCCTCCCGCCGGAGCTCTGGGAGGATGTGAAGAGCATCCTCAATCAGCAAGATCACGCGGTGCTGGAGATAGCCGGCGGACGCTATGATTGGGCGGCGGAGACGTACCGGCGGGTCGTGAGTCGACCGAGAGGGGAGCGCATAACCCTGGGAGAGCGGGCGGACCGGCTGCTCACCCATCCCCTGGGCGGCCTCATCGCCTTCGCGGCCATGGTGTTCGGCATCTACTGGCTGATGTTCAACCTGGGCGCGCCGATGCAGCGCTGGCTGAACGACAACGTGGTGGCCAGGAGCGCCAACGCCCTGGAAGATGCGCTAAGGGGCTGGCCAGACTGGTCGACGAGCCTCCTGGCGAACGGCCTCATCGGCGGCGTGGGCCTCGTGCTGACCTTCATCCCCATCCTGGCGATACTCTTCCTCGCCCTGGCCGTCCTGGAGGACGTGGGGTATATGGCGCGGGCGGCCTTCGTCATGGACAGGTTCATGCACCGCATCGGACTGCGGGGGCAGTCGTTCCTGCCCCTCTTTCTGGGCTGGGGCTGCAACGTGCCCGCCATCATGGGCAGCCGCATCGTGGAATCGCGGGCCGCCCGCCTGACGACCATCCTGGTGGCGCCCCTGGTGCCCTGCGCCGCCCGCATGGTGGTGTTAGCCTTGTTCACCGCCGCCTTCTTCGGCGGGGCGGCCGCCCTTGTCTCCTGGAGCATGGTGATGGTGAACCTGGTCGTGCTGGCTCTGGCTGCCCTGCTGATCAATCGCTTCCTCTTCCGGGGAGAAGAGTCCTCCTTCGTCATGGAGATCCCGCGCTACCATGCGCCGAATATCCGCACCGTCCTGCTGACTACCGGGGAGCGGGTCAGACGCTTTGTCATGCTGGCGGGGACGGTCATCCTGGTCATGTCATTGGTCGTGTGGGCCTTCTCCACCTTTCCCAGCAGTAACGTTGAAGACAGCATGCTGGGACACATCGGTCGTGGCCTGGAGCCGTTCGGCGGGCTGATGGGCCTCGACTGGCGGATGATGATCGCCCTGCTCACCAGCTTCGTTGCCAAGGAGCAGACGATCGCCACCCTGGGCGTGATCCTGGGGACGGGCGAGGGGGCCAACGGAGCGCTGAAAGCCGAGTTGACCGACATCATGGTGCCTGCCGCTGCCGTATCCTTCATCGCTCTCCAGATGCTGTTCATCCCCTGCGTCTCTTCGGTGGCGGCCATCCGCCAGGAGACGCGAAGCTGGCGCTGGACGGGCTTCGCCGTCGGCTACATGCTGGCGATATCCTTCGTCGTAGCCATCGTCATCTATCAGGCCGCCCGGCTGTTCGGGCTGGGGGTGTGATGATGCTGAAGCGGCTGCTGGCCCTCATCGCCGCCAACGACGGCACATCTTCCCTCGACGAGCTGGCCCGCGAGATGGGCGTTCCCCCGGCGATGGTGGAGCAGCTCCTGACCGAGCTGGTGCGCATGGGCTACCTGCGGACGGCCCAGGGGGAGGAGTGCCCGCCCGTCAGTTGCGCCGCCTGCCCGCTGCAGGGGCAGTGCGGGCCGCCGCTGGGCGTGGGGCTTTGGGAGGTGACCGAGAAGGGACGTCGCCCGCCCGCTTGACGCCGGCGTGTTGGTTCCTTATGCTGCGCCTCTGACAGCCGGACCTTATCTTTACCGCAGCAAGCGGGGACCGGTTCTTGACAGCGGGGTCAACTTGGGGTACGCTCCTAATTAGTAGTAGTTCCTAATTGGCCTGCCGATGGGTGTCAGTCAAGAAGAAGTTCAGCGCCGTCTCGACCGTTTCAGGGATGTCTGCGCGCGCGCCGGGTTGAAGCTCACCCACCAGCGCATGGAGATCTTCCGCGAAGTGGCGCGGACCGCCGACCATCCCGACGCGCAGACAATCTACGAGCGTGTCCGCGAGAGAGTGCCCGCCATGTCGCTGGACACGGTGTACCGCAACCTGTGGCT
>DAOUEO010000144.1:0-6867 GCA_034430455.1 Dehalococcoidia bacterium
TGGCTGGAGGCGATCGAGCTTCAAGACTCGGCCTACCCGTACCACGATTGGAACGAGCGCATTGCGGCCGAGTGCTACGCCCCCAACACAGTCTCCCGCATCCTCGACGGCGACGGCCGCATCGTGAAGATCGTCAACAACTACGCCAGGATAAGCTTCAACTTCGGCCCCACACTGCTGACCTGGTTGGAGGAGAAAGCGCCGGATGTCTACGAGGCCGTTCTGGAGGCCGACAGAGAGAGCAGAGAGCGATTCTCCGGACACGGTTCAGCCGTGGCTCAGGGATATAGCCACGTAATAATGCCCCTGGCTAACCGGCGCGACAGGCAAACGCAGGTGCTCTGGGGCATAGGAGATTTCCAGCGCCGCTTCGGCCGCCGGCCGGAGGGGATGTGGCTACCGGAGACAGCGGTGGACCTGGAGACACTGGATGTCATGGCCGAGCAGGGGATCCGGTTCACTATACTGGCTCCTCATCAGGCGAGTCGCGTCCGCAAGATGGGCGAGGGCGACTGGCTGGACGTGAGCGGCGGACGCATCTACTCGACAAAGCCCTACCTTCTGCGCCTCCCTTCAGGCGGGGAGATAAACATCTTCTTCTACGATGGCCCTCTGTCCCATGCCATCTCCTTCGAGGGATTGCTCAACAGCGGCGATGAGCTGGCCAAGCGTCTGGTCGGCCGTTTTGTGGAGAGATACGACGATCCACAGATCATCCACGTCGCGAGTGACGGTGAGAGCTATGGACATCACCACCGTCACGGTGACATGGCCCTCGCCTACGCTCTGCACCACATCGAATCCAATAACCTTGCCCGGCTCACCAACTACGGTGAATACCTTGAGAGATTCCCGCCTGACCATGAAGTGGAGATCTTTGAGAATACCTCCTGGAGCTGCCCCCACGGGGTGGAGCGCTGGCGGAGTGACTGCGGCTGCAACTCCGGCGGCCGCCCGGGCTGGAAGCAAAGCTGGCGGGCGCCGCTGCGGGAGGCCCTGGACTGGCTGCGCGATAACCTGGGCCCCTTGTACGAGGAGCGGGCAGGTGAGTTGCTGAAGGATCCCTGGTCAGCGAGGGATAACTACGTCGACGTCATTCTCGACCGCTCGCCGGAAAACGTCAGGCGATTCTTCGCCGAGCAGGCAACACGGCAACTGAACGAGGCCGAGACGACTTCCGCCCTCAAGCTGCTGGAGCTTCAACGCTGCGCCATGCTGATGTACACGAGCTGCGGCTGGTTCTTCGACGATCTCTCGGGCGTGGAGACGGTGCAGGTGATCCAGTTCGCGGGGCGCGCCATCCAACTGGCGGGAGAGCTGTTCGGCAAGGACATCGAGGGGCCGTTCCTGCAACTGCTGGAGCGGGCAAAGAGCAACATCCCCGCTCAGGGAGACGGCCGCGCTGTCTATGAGAACTTTGTGAAGCCGGCGATGGTGGACCTACGGGATGTCTGCGCCCATTACGGCGTCAGCTCGCTGTTCGACTCTTACGGGGAGCAAGACAAGATACACTGCTACACTGTCGAGCGCGAGGACTACCAGGAAGTGGAGGCGGGGGCAGCCCGGCTGGCGGTGGGGAAAGCGCGGGTGACGTCGGAGATCACCGGCGATTCGGCCTCTCTGAGCTTCGGCGTCGTCCACTTCGGCGACCACAACGTAAACGGCGGTGTCCGCAGCTTCCGCGGCCAGGGCGAGTATAAGGTTATGGTCACAGAGGTGACGGACGCCTTTAAGCAGGGCGACCTCCCCGCAGTCATCCGCCTGCTGGACAGCCACTTCCTGGAGCTCACTTACTCTCTGCGGTCGCTGTTCCGCGACGAGCAGCGAAAGATCCTGAACCTGATCCTGGAGTCAACGCTGGCCGAGGCGGAGGCCGCCTACCGCCAGGTCTACGAGCGTCACGCCCTGCTGATGCGCTTTCTCGCCGATCTGGGCGCCCCCCTGCCCAAGGCCTTCCGGACCGCGGCCGAGATCGTCCTCAACGTCGACCTCCGGCGGGCATTCCAGGCGGATGAGCTGGACCCCGAGCGGATACGGTCTCTTCTGGAAGAGGCGGCCACACGGCAGGCCGAGATCGATGCGCCGGGATTTGCCTATCTCTTCAATCGGATTGTCGAACGCCTGGCCGACAAGATGGTGGGTGAGCCGACATCCGTCGACCCGCTGCTGGAGATGGCGGCGGCGCTGGACCTGGCACGCTACCTGCCCTTCGAGGTCGATCTCTGGCGGGCGCAGAACGTCTACTATGGGATGGCGCAGACTTTGTACCCGCAATTGCGAGATAGCGCCAGGGCAGGCGATGAGGCAGCCGCGGCTTGGGTGCGGCAGTTTGTCGCTCTGGCGGACGGTCTCTCCGTCTGCATTGAGTAGCTGAGCGCCATGAGGGTGCCCTCGGCGACTTACCGGCTCCAACTGAACGGGCACTTCCGCTTCGCCGACGCCCGGGCGCTCATCTCCTACCTCCACAAACTCGGCATTACCGACCTCTACGTCTCGCCCATCCTGATGGCCCGCTCCGGCAGCAGCCACGGCTACGATGCGGTCGACCCAACACGCCTCAATCCGGAGCTAGGGACGGAAGAGGACTTCGAGGAATTCAGCCAGGAGTTGCAGCGCCCCAAGATGGGGCTGCTCCTTGACATCGTGCCCAATCACATGGCGGCAAGCTCGGAGAATCCGTGGTGGGTGGACGTGCTGGAGAACGGCCCCAGCTCTCACTACGCAGCCTACTTCGATATCGACTGGGCAGATACCGCCAATGAGGGCAGATGGGTGGACAGGGTAACTCTGCCCATACTCGGCCGTCCCCTCAGGGAGGCCCTGGAGGAGCAGGAGATCGTCCTGGCCTTGGATGAGCGGGGCCTCTTCCTCCGCTATCACCAGATGACTCTTCCCCTGGACCCGAAGTCGTATCCGGCCGTCCTGGAGCAGCGGCTTGACCGCCTGAAGGAGGCGCTGGGGCCTGGTCACGCCGGGCTCGAGGGCCTGATGCACATCATCGATGAGATCAACCGGCTGCCACCGCGCACCGTCACGGCGCCTGACCTCGTCGCGGCGCGGCAGCGGGACAAAGAGGCGATCAAGAGCGATCTCTGGCATCTGTGCAACGCCTATCCGGAGATCAAGCGGTTTCTCGACGAGAACGTACGATTGTTCAACGGCGTGAGGGGCGAGCCGCGGAGCTTCCGCCTCCTGGATCGGCTGTTGGCGGAGCAGGCCTACCGGCTGGTCTTCTGGCGAACCGGCATCCCGGAGATCAACTACCGGCGCTTCTTCGACATCAGCGACCTGGTGGGCGTCCGGGTGGAGGAGCCGCAGGTGTTCGAGGCGGTTCACGGCTTGATCATCCGCCTGGCGAGGGAGGGCAAGGTGACGGGGCTGCGCGTCGACCACATCGACGGCCTGTACGAGCCGCTGGGCTACTTGCAGCGGCTCCAGAGGAGCGTCGAGCCAACGTCGCACGAGCAGGGGAGACTGCCCGCCTTCTATGTCATCGTCGAGAAGATCCTCAGTGGACAAGAGACTCTCCCCGAGGAGTGGCCGGTCGGCGGGACTACCGGCTACGACTTCCTGAATACGCTAAACAGTGTCTTCGTGGACGCGACGGGCCTCGGCCGTCTGACGGAGATCTATGCGGCGTTTACCGGCTCCGAGGCGGCCTTCGGGGACGTCGTGTACCAGCAGAAGAGGCGGCTCGCGGCGGAGCTCTTCTCGGGGGAGTTGCGCTCCCTCGCCAAGGCCCTGGAGCTTCTGGCAAGGGACGGCGCAACCGGCCACGGCGTGGAACGGCGGGATCTAGAGGAAGCCCTGTCGGAGGCCGCCGCCTGCTTCCCCGTTTACCGCACGTACGTCCGTGACTACACGGTATCCGAGCGCGACCGGCAGTATATAGAGCAAGCCGTCGGCGAGGCGAGACGCCGCAGCTCAGCGGCGAGCGCCGCCGCCTTCGACTCTCTGCGACGAGTCCTGCTGCTTGAGATGCCGCCGTCGTCGGCCGGCAAGCGAAAAGAGGCGTGGCTGCGTTTCGTGATGCGCTGGCAGCAGTTCACCGGCCCGCTGATGGCGAAAGGGCTGGAGGACACGGCGCTCTATCTCTGCAACCTTCTTGCCTCCCTTAACGAGGTGGGCGGCGACCCCGGCTGCGTCACCGACGTGGAGACGTTTCACCGCCGTAACCGCGAGAGGGCTGAACGCTGGCCCCACACCTTGAACGCAACATCCACCCACGACACGAAACGGAGCGAGGACGTGCGGGCGCGGATCAATGTTCTCTCAGAGATGCCGGAGGAATGGCGGGAGCGCTTGCATCGATGGAGCGGCTGGAATCGGCAGCATAAGCGGCTGATCCATGGCCACCCCGTGCCGGACGCCAACGAGGAGCTGCTGTTGTATCAGACCCTGATCGGGGGCTGGCCGCTGGAAGAGGAGGAGGCGCCAGCCTTCAGAGAGCGCGTGAAAGCCTACATGGTAAAAGCCGCCCGCGAGGCCAAGGTCCACACCAACTGGCTCGACCCGAACGCTGAGCACGAGGGCGCCCTTGTCGAATTCGTAGATGCGATCCTTTCACCCGCCCGCGAGAACGGGTTCTTGCCCGATTTCCGGCAGTTCCAGCAGATGATCGCCTACTACGGAGCGATCAACTCGCTTGCTCAAGTCCTTCTCAAGATCGCCTCTCCCGGCGTGCCGGACTTCTATCAAGGCTGCGAGCTTTGGGACCTCAGCCTGGTCGATCCCGACAACCGGCGGCCGGTGGACTTCTCAAGGCGAACACGGCTTATCGAAGAGCTGAGGCGGGACGAGGGCGAGAACCTCACTGCGCTCCTCAACGATCTCTTGGGCCACTGGCAGGACAGCCGGGTGAAGATGTATCTAACGGCGAAAGCCCTGGCCTTCCGGAGAGAGAACGCCGACCTGTTCGCAGACGGTGACTATCTTCCTCTGGCAGCATCCGGCGCGAAGAGGGATCACGTCGTGGCCTTCGCCCGGCACAGGGGAAGCTCGTGGGCGCTTGTGGCAGTCCCCAGGCTCACCGCCAAGCTGACCCTGCCGGGAGAGTTGCCTCCGGCGGCAGGAGTCTGGGAGAGAAGCACGATCACCCTTCCCAAAGAAGCTCCAGATAGATGGCTGAACGTGCTGACGGGAGAGAGCATCGCGGCGATGGCCTCAGCCTCAGGAAAGGAGCTGCCGGTTCACGCCATCTTGGGACGGTTTCCGGTGGCTTTGCTGTCAGAAACACGGCATAGGGCGCAAGCATCTGATACCAGTTCTTAGGGCTCCCGCTGTGCCTGTGTGCAATGAACGACACAGACGGTTGATCCCCGAATGCTGGCGCGCGACCCTGTGCGTGATAGGCAGGGGATCGCGGGTTCGAGTCCCGTTTCCCGCTCCAAGAAAGAACCCGGATGCTCGGTCGAGAGGCCGGGCATTCCGCTTTGTGAAGCGAGCCGTCCGGTTGACGCGCTTGGGCAGCCGGTTTCCGACACGAGCACCTGCTTGCCACCGGCAACCGCCTTCACCTGCTGGTACCGAAACTGGAATGGCCCAATCTCTCGCTGAAGAGTAACATTGGATCTGGACTCGTTCTCTGAGGCAGATCACGCGTATCTTGACAATGGCGCAATAATTACTGGTAGATATTCGCGTGGAGGCGAGGAGCCTCGCGACGGTTAGCGCGCTCGACACCGCGCGACGTGGCACTTATGCATAGCTACTTGAGGCGATTTCGAACGGGAGCCCGCAATAGGCTGGGGTGGCTGTCCCCTGGACTGTCATCCCGGATTCTATTCACCATGGCGCTGGCTCTCTGGACAGTTGCGGTGCTGCTGTTCGCCAGCGAGGGCGACGGTGGCAACCCCCGAGTGGAGACACACTCTGTGACACCCTTTGGCAGCGATACTGCAGGGGCGCCTGTAGTCGTTGCCGCACGTCTTGTGTGCTCACTGGCGAACGAGGATGCGGCCGCCGCGTCGATAAAGGAGTTCGACGGCCTGAGCTCGGTTGTGGCTGATGGCGAGTCGTACTGGCTCTTCGGCGACTCCTGGCTGACGCGCAAGAGGGGAGGGTACCTGTTCGCCAATGCCGTAGCAGCCAAGACCACCGATAACGACGCAACTGACTGTGTCTCGCTGGACTACAAGGCGTCGAACGGCATCGCTGAACCTCTCTTCCCCATGAAGAAGGGTGAATCCACTGCGTGGCCGGACGGCGGAGTCGCGGTCGAGCCGGGCTACGTGGACTTCTACTTCGCGAGCGTCAAACGGACCTCACCGTCAGAATGGCACGTAGAAGCCGTGGGGCTCGGTCGCTTCGATACGGAGACTATGAACGGGCAACGGCTGGTCGAGAACCTCTGGGATGAGACCAGCGGCTTCGCCGACATCGTCACCGGGGCGCGTTCGCCGCTGCTCCAAGGCGACGATGTGTTTGTCTTCCTGCGCACTAACACCAACCGGCATCTGTTGGCCCGCGTGCCCGCAGACTCCATGGGATCTTCGAGCGCTTACTCCTACTGGGACGGAGAAGGCTGGTCACCCTCTCCGGCGGACGCGGAGTCGCTGTGGCCGGAGCCGGAAGCGGAGCTGCCGACGCACAACGGCCTGAGCGTCCGCTACGACGAATTCCTCGGGAAGTGGCTGGCTGTGTACAACCGCGACCTCAACACTATAAGTGTCCGCGTCTCTGACAGCCTCACCGGCCCCTGGAGCGGCGAGGTCCGGTGGCTGGACTGCCAGACTATGTTCAAGTCCGCGGTCTGGCCCATCTGCTACTACGCTGAGCAGCACTGGCAGTTGGCCCGCGACGGCGGGCGGACCATCTACGTCACAGCGTCCTCCGCTCCCCCCTATGACGTGTATCTGTTCGAGTTCA
>DAOUEO010000145.1:0-11197 GCA_034430455.1 Dehalococcoidia bacterium
AACCCCCGGCAGAGAGGGATTCTCCCTCTCTGCACTCTCCCAGGACAGCGGATCACGTCCCCCTGTTGACCCCAGCCACAGAGGCGCTACTATTCACACTGCACGCGTCATCACGGGATTCGCGAGCCGAGAAGGACCAGGCATGGAAGCCATCGATTGGGAGGCAGCGACAGGAGAGGCCACGGATCTCCTCTCCCGCTACATCGCCATCGACACCAGCAACCCCCCGGGACGGGAAGCCGCCGCCGCCGACTTCCTCGCCGCCATACTCCGGCGAGAAGACATCGAATGCCGGGTCTACCCCCTCCCTGACGGCCGCGCCAACCTCTCCGCCCGCCTGCCCGGCGACGGCCGCCGGCGACCGCTCATCCTCCTCAACCACATGGACGTCGTGCCCGTGGAGCGCGAGTTCTGGCAGGAGGAGCCGTTCGGCGGCGTGGTCAAGGACGGACTCATCTGGGGCCGCGGCGCCGTCGACATGAAGGGCATGAGCGTCATGGAGCTGATGACCCTCCTCCTGCTCCGCCGTCAGGGGGCCGCCCTCAGCCGCGACCTCCTCTTCATCGCCGCCGCCGACGAGGAGGCGGGAGGCGAGGCCGGCATCGACTGGCTGGACGCCAACCACCCCGAACTCTTCGACGCCGAGTACGTGCTCAACGAGGGCGCCTACGGCAGCAAGGCGATGTTCGGCCTGCGACGGCCGCTGTTCACCTGCTCCGTGGGCGAGAAGGGCCCTCTCTGGCTGCGCCTCCGCGCCGAGGGGAGCCCCGGCCACGGCTCCGTGCCCCACGGCGACAACTGCCTGGAGAGGCTCATCCGCGCCCTCTACCGGGTGGAGAAGTGGGAGCGTCCGCCGTCGCTCCTGCCCGAGCTCTACCCTGTGTTGGAGCTCGCGCGGGAGGCGGGGCTCTTCGCCGGCGACCCCTCCCAGGAGACGCTGGCCCATCTGGTCAAAGACATCCCCCTCTTGAAGGCCCTCCTCACCGATACGATCAGCATCACGATGTGCAACGCCGGCCTCAAGGCCAACGTCATCCCCTCCGCCGCCGAGGCCGTCCTCGACTGCCGTCTGCTGCCGGGGCACGACCCCGCTGAGTTCGTCTCTCAGCTCAAGACCGTGATCGACGACCCCCGCGTCGAGGCGCAGGAGATCATCGAGTCGCACACCCCCATCTCGCCGATAGACACCGACCTCTTCCGCACCATCGACGCCGTCGTCCAGGAGCACGTCCCCGAGGCGAGGCTCCTCCCTGCGATATCGCCGGGCTTCACCGACTCGCGGGCCTTCCGGCGACGGGGGGTCGTGGCGTACGGCTTCATACCCTGCCTCCTCGAACCGGCGGAGCTGGCCACCGCCCACGGCCACAACGAGCGCATCTCCATCGACAACCTCCGTCTCGGCACCCGCATCCTCTATGACGTGGTCCGGCGCATGTGCGCTTGAAGACGGCGGGAAGATGGACATCCACCCCTGGTGCCACAGTGCTAGCGCGAGGCGGACCTTCCCCCACCTCGAGGACAATCTGGAGGAGGAACCATGAAAGCAGAGGAGATCAGGATCATCGGAGTGCTGGGCGGCGGAGTCATGGGCGGCGGCATCGCTCAAGTGCTCTCCGTGGCCGGCTACGGCATCATCCTGCGTGACCTGAACGACGGTCTCCTGAAGAAGACGCGGGCAACGATCGTCGAGGGGCGCTTCGGCCTGCAAGGAGGCGTCGAGCGCGGGAAGATAACCCCCCAGCAGATGGAGCAGGCCATCGCCAGGCTGACCTTCACCACCAAGACCGAAGACCTGCGAGGGGTCGACATCCTGATCGAGGCCATACCGGAGGACCTCGATCTGAAGCGGAAGGTCTTCGCCGAGCTGGACGCTCTCCTCCGGCCGGACGCGATCCTCGCCACCAACACATCCGGCTTCGCCATCGCCGACATCAACAAGGCGGTATCAAACAAAGAGCGATTCGTCGGCATGCACTGGTTCAGCCCCGTGGCGGCGATGAAGCTGGTCGAGATCGTCCACGCGCCGGAGACCGCGGAGGACACCATCGCCTGCCTGGAAGCGGCGGGCAAGAAGGCGGGCAAGGTCACCATCCGGGTAAAGGACGCGCCCGGAAACTACGGCTTCGTGGCCAACCGCATCTACTTCGCCGCCGTCGCCGAGGCGCGTAAGGTGCTGGAGGAGGGCGTCGCCTCCGCCGAGGACATCAACAAGGCGATGGTCTACGGCTTCAACTGGCCCGTCGGCCCCCTGCAGATGATGGGCGGCGCGCGCAGCGGCTGGGCGTAGCCGCGTCCCGCCCCCAGCGGCCACAGTCTGCTTGTCCAGAAGCATTTGGTGGCACCTACCCATCTGCCGCTGCCATAATACGTCCGACCTCCACTAATTCCCCTTACGGGACATCGCCCGTCCCCGTAAGGGGGGCCTGGCCGCCTGTAGAGGATGCCCGACCCACGGCTCGCCTTTCCCTCGATCACCCCGAAAGGGAGAGTGCAGAGAGGGATTCTCCCTCTCTGCCAGGGGGTTCGGGGGGTGTCCCCCCGATTTCCCTAGGACTTTTCTAGGGCGGGTGGGTGGGAAGAACCACGCCCATGTTACGGCCACCGCGCCGACGCCGCCCATCGCGCGCGACACCCCCAACGACGCGCTTCCATGCTCAGGCGCGCTGCCCGGCATCTCTTGAGACGATCCCCTACAACCGATTATCATGACCATAGCGAGGCCACCGGGCCTCGCCCGAGAGCGGCGCTGCGCGAGCAGCCGGAAGGTACGACGATGAACGGAGAGGAACCGTTGGAGCGAGCCCTGGAGCAGGCCTCTCAGATAGTCGCCGCCGCCGACTACACGGTGGCCCTGGTGGGCGCCGGCATCTCCGTCGAGAGCGGCATCCCCCCCTTCCGCGGCCCCGGCGGCGTCTGGACGAAGCTCGGCGAGCCCGCCATGGACGGCTACCAGAGGTTCATCGCCGACCCCACCGCCTGGTGGACAGAGCGCCTCTCCGGCAAGGACGAGTTCGCAGAGTTCCTCAAGACGCTCGACGATGCCAAGCCCAACGCCGCCCACTACGCCCTCGCCGAGATGGAGCGGTTGGGCCTCCTCCACCACGTCATCACCCAGAACATCGACAACCTGCACCAGGAGGCGGGCGGCAGTGAGATCACGGAGATCCACGGCAACCGGCTCAAGCTCCGCTGCGTCGCCTGCGGCGCCCGCTTCCCTTTGCGCGAGTTCAACATGGAAGAGATCCCGCCCCGCTGTCCCGACTGCCGGGGGGTGCTGAAGACCGACACCGTGCTGTTCGGAGAGCCCATCCCCCAGGACGCCCTGCAGTCGTGCGACCACCACACCCGCCGCTGCGACTGCATGCTCCTCGTAGGGACATCGGCGACCGTCTACCCGGCGGCGGAGTTCCCGATTATCGCCGCCCGCGCCGGCGCCCGCCTCGTCGAGGTCAACCCGCACGAGACGCCGCTCTCCGAGATCTGCCGGGCCGTCCTGCGCGGTCCCGCCGCGGAGGTCCTCCCCAGGCTGGTGGAGCGCCTGCGCCAGGGCGCCGGCGCCACAGGCCGGGAGGAGAAGCCGTAGCCTTCTGCCGGAAAGGAGCCTCACATGGATGAGCAGACCGTCACCCTCGCCGTCGCCGCCATGAACGCCGTGCACGATACGGCGAAGAACCTCGCCCGATACGCCTCCTTCGTCGATGAGGCGGCGGCGAAAGGGGCGCGCCTCCTCGTGCTCCCCGAGCAGAGCCTCCAGGGATACCTCTATCACCTCAACCACCCCCTCTCGCCGGAGGAAGCGAACTACCACTACGACAACGCCGAGCCCCTCCCCGGCCCCTCCAGCGAGCGCGTCGCCGCGATGGCCCACGCCGCCGACATGTACATCGTCTTCGGCATGACGGAGCGGGTGCCCGTCTCCAGCAGCGGCGTCCTCTACAACTCCGCCGTCCTCGTCGCCCCCAGCGGCCTGCTGGGCGTCTACCGCAAGGTGCATGCCCCCGGCGACGAGTACCACGTCTTCCGCCAGGGTAAGGACTGGCCCGTCTTCGACACCGAGATCGGGCGCCTGGGGCTGCAGATCTGCTACGACCTCCGCTTCCCCGAGGCGGCCCGCGAGCTGGCCCTGCGCGGCGCCCAGATGCTCATCCTTCCCACCGCCTGGCCCCAGACCGCCGGCTCCCAGTACGACATCCTCGACCGGGCAAGAGCGGCGGAGAACGAGTGCTGGTTCCTCTCCGCGAACCAGGTCGGCGCCTGCGACCGCGGAGAGCTCACCTTCTACGGGCACAGCCGCATCATCGGCCCCTTCGGAAACGTCGTCGCCGACACCGGCGATAAGGAGGGGCTGGCGACCGCGACGGTGCCCCTGGAATCCCTGCGACGGCGGCAGTGGGGACCCCTGAACGTCTTCCGCGACCGCCGCCCCGAAACGTACACCACCATCGCCAGCGAGGAGATATACCACCCTCCCAGCGCGACGGGGCCGGAGAAGGCGCGCCCGCCTGGCCGGCGAACGCCTCCCCAGCGGCGGAGGCGCAGCGGCCGCTAGCCGGCCGGCGCCCTCCCTCCCCGCCGAACGATCTCGGACAGTCGTGTGCGAATCAGGGTCTTTTCACCCCGGCAACAAGGGTTTTCCCTAGTAGCCTCTACGTAGGAAGAGCCCCATCATATACAAACGGTGGCGGCGCGAGGTTACCGTGAATCTACGGAGGGGTTTGTTGGTCATCGACCGGCAAGCGCAGCCCGACAGCGCGCCGGAGGATGCGACCGCAGTGGAGACCGGGCGCCCTCTCATATCCAGCGAAGCCCGCTGGTGGCGCCCCCTGTTCGCGGCGATCGCGATCGCCCTCATCATCGGAGCCGCCGTCCGCTATAGCGACATCTCCCACATAGCCGTCGTCGCCGTCTACATCGCCGTTCTCGTGGCCTGCGCCGCAAGCGACCTGGCGACCTACCGGGTGCCCAACGTCATCACCTACCCCGCCATCATCTTCGCCTTCCTGATCGGCGCCTTCTTACCCGACGCCGACTTCCCGGCGGCGCTCATCGGCGGGGCCGGCGCCGGCGGCTTCATGCTCTTCTCCCTCATCGTCTCCCGCGGCGCCATGGGGCTGGGCGACGTGAAGCTGGCGACCTTCGCCGGGCTTGCCCTGGGCTGGCCTCTCATCGTGCCCGCCCTATTCCTCATGGCGCTATCTGGCGGGCTCACAGCCCTTATTCTCCTGCTCTCCGGCCTGAGAGGGCGGAAGGACCCCATCCCCTACGCGCCCTTCATCTCAGCCGCCGCCGTGGCCGTGATCCTGTGGCAGGGGACCGTATTCGTCGATATCTAAATAAGGAGGGACCATGACCTCGCAACCGGGGAGCTCTCATCTCCCCACCAGACACCAGAGACGCCGCAAGGCCGGGGCGATCGCCTTGACGCGCCGCCCGGTCCCATTGATAGATCCGGCGGGAAGTGGTAGAATGGGTGAGAGTGATTCCACGCCCCAGGTAACGGCATCCTCTCTTCAACACAGCCGATACAGCCCTAAGACAGGGAAGGTCCTTGGCATCAGTCCAACACGGCCTTTAGAGACTCATATTATCTTCTACGCAGGAAAGGAGGCGTGCGCATGAAGATCCTGCAGGTGGCGCCTCTCTGGGAAACGGTGCCCCCACCGGCCTACGGCGGCACGGAGGCCGTCGCCAGCGTGCTGTGCGAGGAGCTCGTACAGCGCGGCCACGACGTAACCCTTTGCGCCAGCGGCGACTCCGTCACCCAGGGCGATCTCTTCTCGGTCTATCCCCGCAGCTTGCGGCTGGCAACCGACATCGCCGACAAGCGACCCTATGAGCTCGTCCACACCGCCCTTTCCCTCAAAGAGGCGTCGAAATTCGACGTCATCCACAACCACGCCGGCGATCTGGTCATGGCGATGAGCCACCTCGTGGACGTCCCCATGCTCTCCACTATGCACTGCCTGATCACGCCCGACACCAAGTTCGTCTGGGACAGCTACGAGGGCTGGTACAACACGATCAGCCGCTCCGAGAAGGAACTGATGCCGCCCATAGCCAACGGCAACTTCGCCGGCGTTGTCTACAACGCCATCGACGTCGCCACCTTTCCCTACTCTGAGGAGAAGGACGACTATCTGCTCTTCCTGAGCCGGATCTCAGTCGACAAGGCCCCCCATCTCGCCGTCGAAGCGGCGAAACGGCTGAACGCCAGGCTCATCATCGCCGGCAAGGTGGACCCCAACCCCCAGGACCAGGAGTACTTCCGCGACGTAGTAGCGCCCCTGATCGATGGGGAGCAGATCCAGTTCTTCGGCGAGGCCAACAGCGCCCAGAAGCGAAAGCTCTACGCCAAGGCGCGTTGCCTCCTCATACCTCTCTGCTGGGAAGAGCCCTTCGGCCTCGTCCTGGCGGAAGCGATGGCCTGCGGCACGCCGGTTGTCTCCTTCCGCCGCGGAGCCGCCAGCGAGGTCGTCGTCCACGGCGAGACGGGGTTCCTCGTGGACGACCTGGACGCCATGATTGAGGCGGTGCGCAACATCCACCAGATCAACCCCCTGCAGTGCCGCCGCCACGTGGAGGAGAACTTTAGCCCCGAGCGCATGGCCGACGGCTACCTCAAGCTCTACCGGAAGATCCTGTCCAGAGTGCCGATCCGGGCCGGGCTACCGGCGCTGACCTCCGTCTCCCCGTCGCTGGCGGTCAAGGCAGCCGAACCGGACGCGGCCGTGGCTTAGCCGCGCCGTCCCCTCGGCGAGAACAGGAGGGACCCAATGACACGCCGAAAGAGCGCCGAAACACAGACCGAGAAGCGCATCCTGGAAGCGCTTGCCCGCACCCTCGATATCGAACACCTCAAGATATCCCTGGTCGACGGCGTGCCCTACATCGAGGGCAGCGTCTGCGCCCTGCGGGAGAAGCGGCGCGCCACCGAGATCGTCGGCTCGATCTGCGGGAAAGCGCGCATAGTCAACCGCCTGCGCGTCGCTCCCGCGGTGCGGCAGAGCGACGAGATAACGGCGAGAGCGGCGCGCGACCGTCTGCGCGCCCTGGGGGAGGCCGCGCCGGCGCCGGCGGAGGTTAGCTGTCACAGCGGTGTGGTGCTGCTCACGGGAGAGGTCAAATCGTGGGGCGCGCGGCAGGCCGCCGACAAGGCCGTGCGCCTGGTCCGAGGCGTGACGAACGTCACAAACCACCTTCATGTCAAGGGAGGCGACAAGCCCGCCAAAGAGACGGAAAGCGAGATCAAGAAGGCGCTGCGCCAGCTCCTCTCCCTCGACACCGTCAACGTCGCCTTCGACGGGAGCACCGTCCTCCTCAGCGGCACCGTGCCTTCCCCCTACCACCGCCTCGCCGCCGAAGACCTCGTGCGCTGGTTTTCGCCGGTAAGGGAGGCCATCAACGCCCTCACGATCTCCGGCCCCTTGCCCCCATCCCAGGATACGGACACAACACAAGAACGGGAATCTTCCGTTCCCTCGGCGTGACAAGCTCCCAGGTATCAATTCTGAACGGCCCCGGTCGATCACTGTTATTGAGATGACTGCTACTCCCGCCCGGAAGGGCGTGCGCCGAGGGACACGCGCAAGGCTTCCCGACAAGGTCCCCATAGCGATCGATGACATCCGCGACGTGCTGGTCATCCGCGAGAGGGACATCTTCCTCCTCACGGACAGCAACGGCAACGTAACCGCCGGCAACCACCGCGGCCTCGGCCTCTACCACGCCGACACGCGCCACCTCTCCACCTACGAGTTCAGCTTCTCTCACACACTGCCGGTGCCCCTCCTGTCCACCGCCGAGCTCGGGTTCAGCGAGGAACAGGTGCTCACCAACCCGCGCATGGAGAGCATCGGGGGGCGCGTCCTCCCCCGCGAGAGCATCGAAGTGCGGCGGCAGCGCGTCGTCGACGACGTCCTGGAGGAGACCCTTCACATCACCAACTTCAACGTCTTTCCCGTCACCCTCGACCTCTGCTACCACTTCGACGCCGATTTCGCCGACATCTTCGAGGTCAGGGGCCTGTCGAGGCCGCGAAGAGGAAAGTCCCACCCACCCCACGTCGACGGCGACCTCCTCACCTACTCCTACGACGGCCTGGACAAGAACCACCGCCAGACGCGCATCGAGTTCTGGCCCCGGCCCACCGTGCTCGCCCCCCACCGCGCCACCTATCGCGTCACCCTCCACCACCGGGAGACGACGATCATAAAGCTGGTGATCGCGCTCAACGGCCAGAACTCGAAAGACCAGGCGCGCAGCCGCTTCGACAACGTGGCCGCCCAGCACCGCCGCTGGGTCCTCAGCAATACGCGCGTCTTCTCCAGCAACGAGTTCTTCAACAAGGTCATCGACCGCTCCTTCGCCGATCTGCGCACGCTCTGGAGTCAGGACGCCCACGCCCAGCGCTTCCTCGCCGCCGGCACCCCCTGGTTCGACACGCTCTTCGGCCGCGACACCGCCATCGCCTCCCTCCAGACGCTCGCCTTCCATCCCCAGATCGCCAAGCAGTGCCTGCGGATGCTCGCCGCCTCCCAAGGTAAAGACCTCCTTCCCTGGCGAGACGAGGAGCCGGGCAAGATCGTCCATGAAGTCCGGCGGGGCGAGATGTCCGCCGCCCGCGAGGTCCCCTTCTCCGCCTACTACGGCAGCGTCGACTCCACGCCCCTCTTCCTCATGCTTGCAAGCGAGTACTACGCCTGGACAGCCGACCTGCCTCTGATGCAAGAGCTGAAGCCGTCGCTGCTGGCCGCCCTCGGCTGGCTCGCCACCTACGGCGAGATCGACGGCGACGGTTATGTAAAGTACGAGAAGCGGTCGGAAAAAGGACTCGTAAACCAGGGCTGGAAAGACTCCTTCGACGCCATCGTCCATGCCGACGGGACGCTCGTCCAACCCCCCATCGCCCCCGCCGAGGTCCAGGGATACGTCTACGCCGCCAAGAGGGGCATGGCGAACATCCTCGACGCCCTCGGCGACACCGCGCAGGCGGACGTCCTCCGGAAACAGGCCCAGGCCCTCTACCGGCGGTTCAACGAGGAGTTCTGGCTGCCCGAAGAGCAGTTCTACGCCCTCGCCCTCGACGGCGAACACCGTCCCAGCGCCGCCGCCGCCTCCAACGCCGGCCACGCCCTCTGGACGGGGCTAATCCCCCGCGAGCGAGCCCCCTTCGTGGCTGAGCGGCTGATGGCGGAGGACATGTTTACCGGCTGGGGGATCCGCACCCTGGCGAGCACCTCCCCCCGCTTCAACCCCATCGGCTACCACATCGGCAGCGTCTGGCCTCACGACAACTCCATAGTCGCCATGGGGTTCAAGAAGTACGGCTTCGACGAGGAGCTCAACGAGGTCATGACCGCCCTCTTCGACGCCGCCTGCGTCTTCCCCTACTACCGAATGCCGGAGCTGTTCGGCGGCGAGGCGCGCACCCCCCATCACGCGCCCGTGCCCTACCCCGTCGCCTGCCGGCCCCAGGCATGGGCGGCCGGCGCCTTCCCCATGCTGCTCCAGGCGACGCTCGGCCTCTGCCCCGACGCGCCCAACAAGGAGCTCAAGATCGTGCGGCCTCACCTCCCTTACTGGCTGGAGAGCGTCCAGGTGAAGGGAATCCGCGTCGGCGATGGGCATGTCGACCTGCTGTTTCATCGCCCGCGCCGGCGGACGCAGGTCGAGGTGCTCGACGTCGGCGGCAAGCTCAAGGTCACCTTCCCCAAGCGCTGGCCCCTCTAGCGCCGCCCCGGGGCCCCCCACACCGTGTAGCGTCGGGACGACTCCGCCTGCCCGTTTACCCGCCTGTGGAGGGGCCTGTGGAAGGTGCCCGCGCCGGCCTGCCCACGCCGATGTGTCCCGTCGGGGGAGTGCAGAGAGCCTGTCCGCCTTTGGCGGAGGCGAAGCCCCCTTGCCGGGGTTCAAGGGGTGTCCGCCGGAGGAGGGAGCCACACCCATGTTGCCGAGTCTACCCAGCCCGCCACCGCCCCCTCGCGTACCATCCGCCGACGCCAAGCGCCACGAAGCCTGCTGCCGCTCCCGCCAGCGCCGCATACGCCCCGACCGTCCAGTCGGGGTGCCTACCCGGCGCGCCGGACTCAGCAGCGATAGCGGCTGGCGGGAGCTTGACCACGCCGCCAACGCCAGGAGGATGTGGTGTGGCAGGGGGAGGCGTGCTAGTCGGCGTCGGCGGCACTATGTCCTCTATCACCGACAGCGTGTCGTCGCCCCAGTTGGTGACGTATATCCGGTCGGTGCTGGGGTTGACGGCAACTCCTCTGGAGTAGTCACCCACAGGCACGGTCGCCATCACGGCGTTGCTGGCCCCGTCGATCACCGAGACGCTGTCGCCGTAAGAGTTGGCAACGTAGATGCGGTTGGTGGTGGGGTTGACGGCGACACCCCGCGGGTTCTTGCCCACGGGCACAGTCGTCACCACGGCGTTACTGACCCCGTCAATCACCGAGACGTTGCTACTGCCCAGGTTGGCGACGTACATGCGGTTGGTGCTGGGGTTGACGGCGACAGCCAACGGGCCAGCGCCCACAGGTACGGTCGCCACCACGGCGTTGCCGGCCCCGTCGATCACCGAGACGTCGTAGCTGCGCTCGTTGGCGACGTAGGTCATGTTGGTGGTGGGGCTGACGGCAACTCCTCCGGGGTAGTCACCCACAGGCACGGTCGCCACCACAGCGTTGCTGGCCTCATCGATGACCGAGACATTGTGGCTGATGTAGTTGGCGACGTATATCTGGCTGGTGTTCGGGTTGACGGCGACACCCCACGGGACAGTGCCCACGGGCACCGTCGCCACCACGGCGTTGCTGGCCCCGTCGATCACCGAGACGTTGTTGCCAAACCCGTTGGTGACGTAGATGCGGTTGGTGCTGGGGTTGACGGCAACTCCTACCGGGCTGTTGCCCACAGGCACGGTCGCCACCACAGCGTTGCTGGCCCCATCGATCACCGAGACGTTGTCACTGTCGTTGTTGGCGACGTAGATGCGGTTGGCGCTGGGGTTGACCGCGACACTTATCGGGTTGGAGCCCACGGGCACGGTCGCCACAACGGCGTTGCTAGATCCATCGATCACCGAGACGTTGTCGCTCCCGTAGTTGGTGACGTAGGTGCGGTTGGTGCTGGGGTTGACGGCAACTCCTACCGGGCTGTTGCCCACAGGCACGGTCGCCACCACAGCGTTGCTGGCCCC
>DAOUEO010000146.1:0-4656 GCA_034430455.1 Dehalococcoidia bacterium
ACATGCGCCAGGCGGCGGCGACCTCGCTGGCCTGCGTGGCCTTCCTGGCGGTGCCGGGCACGGTAACGCACGCCCTCCTCGGCCACATCGACGGCTGGCTCTCCCTCCAACTGGCCCTGGCGGTCATACCGGCGACCTATCTGGGCGCCCGCCTACTGCTCTGGCTGCCCCAGAGCGGGGTGCGGTGGCTCTTCGGCGTCCTCCTCCTGGTCTTCGCCGTCTACTTCTTCGCGCGAGAGCTCATCGAGGCGGTTTGACAGCACGCGAGCTCGTTCAGATACATCGATGACACCAGCCCGTCCCCTGCTTTCCAGCGTGATCGCTACCTGATCTCAGTAGGCGCGGAAGTGTCCACCACAAGAAGGGGGAGTGCAGAGGGGGATCCCCCTCTGCCAGGGGCTTGGGGGTATCCCCCAAAACCTTCCTAGGGCGGGAGGGTGGGAGCGACCAGGCTCATGTTGCGGTGAGGACGCCGACGCCACCCATTGCGCACAACGTCCCCCGAACAAGACTCTGGAACGAAACGCAGACCGCTACAGCGCATATCTCTCACGTCCGACCTATGATAGAATCGGGTCGCAGTCTACCCCAGGGGGAGCGTTGATGCCTGAGAAGATACTGATCGGTGTGGCTTGGCCGTATGCCAACGGCTCCCTCCACCTGGGACAGATCGCCGGCGCCTACCTGCCGCCCGACATCTTCGCCCGCTACCAGCGGATGAAGGGAAACGCCGTGCTCATGGTCTCGGGCAGCGACCAGCACGGCACGCCGATCACCGTCCGCGCCGCCGAGGAGGGCGTCACGCCCGCCGAGATCGCCTCCCGCTTCCACGAGGAGTTCCTCGACTCCTGGCAGCGGCTGGGCATCAGCTTCGACCTCTACACCACGACGGGCACGGAGAACCACGCGGCCGTCGTGCAGGATATCTTCCTCCGCCTCCTGGAGAAGGGCGACATCTACAAGGACACGATGCGGCTCCCCTACTGCACCGTAGAGCAGCGCTTTCTCCTCGACCGCTACGTCGAGGGCACCTGCCCCATCTGCGGCGACACCGGGGCCCGCGGCGACCAGTGCGACAACTGCGGCAACGTCCTCGACCCGGCGGACCTCATCGACCCCCGCTGCCGCTTCGACGGCTCGACGCCGGAGGTGCGGGAGTCGGAGCACTTCTTCCTCCGCCTCAGCGCCTACAACGACAGGCTCAAGGCGTGGCTCTCGGAGGGAAAGGAGCACTGGCGGAAGAACGTCCTCAACTTCTCCCTGGGCGTCCTGCAGCAGGGGCTGCGCGACCGCGCCATCACGCGCGACCTGGAGTGGGGAATCGCCATCCCCCTGCCTGGCTTCGAGCAGAAGCGGATCTACGTCTGGTTCGAGAACGTCATCGGCTACCTCTCCGCCGCCAAGGAATGGGCGCAGCGCCGGGGCGAGCCGGAGGCCTGGCGCGACTTCTGGCAGGAGCCCGACGCCAAGAGCTACCTCTTCATCGGCAAGGACAACATCTGGTTCCATGCCCTGAGCTGGCCGGCGATGCTCATGGCCTACGGCGGGCTGAACCTGCCCTACGACGTGCCCGCCAACCAGTACCTCAACTTCGGCGGCGCCAAGGCTTCGACCAGCCGCGGCACGGCTCCGTTTCTGCCCGACTTCCTGGCGAAGTACGACCCCGACTCTCTCCGCTACTATCTCGCCGCCGTCATGCCCGAGACCGCCGACAGCGAGTTCAGCGAGGCCGACCTCATCCGTCGCAACAACGACGAGCTGGTGGCGACGTGGGGGAACCTCGTGCACCGCGTCCTCACCTTCACCTACCGCCGCTTCGAAGGGCGGATCCCCCAGCCGGCGGAGCTCGACGGGCAGAGCCGTGAGCTCCTGGAGCGCGCCGAGGTCATCCTGGGTGAGGTCGGCAATCAGATCGGCCTCTGCCGCTTCCGGGCGGGGCTGACGGCGGCGATGGGGCTCGCCCAGGAGGTGAACCGCTACCTCGACGACAAGGCCCCCTGGAAGACGATCGGCGAGGACCGCGAGGGGGCCGCGACGGCGCTCTACACGGCGCTGGCGGTGATCAACACCCTCAAGGTCGCGCTCTACCCCTACCTGCCCTTCACCTGCCAGCGGCTGCACGGCTATCTGGGGTACGACGGCGACGTCGCGGGCGGCGGCTGGCGGGCCGAGCTTCCGCCGCCGGGACAGTCCCTCCGAGAGCCGGCGGCGCTGTTCCCGAAACTGGACCCCCTGGCGCTCACAGAGGAGGAGGCGCGGCAGGCCTGATGGAGGGGCTGTTCGACTCCCACACCCACCTCCAACTGCGGGCCTTCGCCAGGGACCGGCAGGCCGCGCTCGACAGGGCGCGGGAGGCCGGGGTGGCGGAGATGGTCGTCGTGGGGATCGACGGGACGGGCAGCCGCGAGGCGGTCGCCCTGGCCGCGCGCGAGGAGGGGGTTTACGCCGCGATCGGCTGGCATCCCCACGAGGCCAGGCTCGTCGACGGCGAGGCGCTGCGACTGCTGCGCGAGCTTGCCGCCGCGCCGAGCGTGATGGCGGTGGGGGAGATCGGCCTCGACTTCTACCGCAACCTCTCGCCGCGCGAGGCGCAGGCGCGGGCCTTCCGCGAGCAGCTCGATCTGGCGTCGGAGCTGGGGCTTCCCGTCATCATCCACTCGCGGGAAGCGGCGGCGGAGACCTACGCGGTCCTGCGGGACTGGCTCGCGGAAGGCCCGCGCCCGGAAGAGCCCGTGGGCGTCCTGCACTGCTTCAGCGGCGACCCGGCGGCGGCGCAGCGATACGTCGAGATGGGGTTCATGATATCGCTAGCGGGCAACGTCACCTATCCCAACGCCACCCACCTGCAGGCGGTCGCCGCCGCGCTGCCGCTGGAGCATCTTATCGTCGAGACGGACTGCCCGTTCCTGGCGCCGCAGAGCCACCGCGGGGGCCGCTGCGAGCCGTCGTACCTGACCGAGACGGTGGACAAGATAGCGGCGCTGCGGAACGTGAGCCCCCAGGCGGTCGCCGCCGCGACGAGGGAAAACGCCCGCCGCCTGTATCGTCTGGCCGGCAGTCCGGGGGAATGAGCATGACAAGGATCGCCACCATCTACGAGCCGATAACCGCAGAGCTGACGGCGGTAGAGGAGACGCTGGCGGCGGTGGGGAAGGCGGATGCCCCCTGGCTCGCCGAGATGCTGGCCGCCGTCCTCTTCGCCGGCGGGAAGCGGATGCGGCCGGCGATAGCCCTGCTCGCGGGCAAGCTCGGCGACTACCGGCGGGAGCTGTCCGTTCCCCTGGCGGCGGCGCTCGAGCTGCTGCACACGGCGAGCCTGGTCCACGACGACATCATCGACAGCGCCGGCACCCGACGCGGCCGTCCCACCGCCGGCAGCCTCTTCGACAACCACGCGGCCGTGGTCCTGGGCGACTACATCTTCGCCCAGGCGGCGGTCCTCGTCGCGCGGACGGGCAACGCGGAGGTGACCCGGCTCTTCGCCCAGACAATGATAGTCATGGCGGAGGCGGAGCTCGCCGAGGACAGGGTAGCGTTCGACTACCACCAGACGACCGCCGACTACCTGCAGCGGATCAAGGGGAAGACAGCCTCCCTCTTCGCCGTGGCCGCTCAGGGCGGCGCCCTGGTGGCGAACGCGTCCCGCGAGCAAGCGGAGGCCCTGCGCGACTGCGGCGAGAACCTGGGGATGGCCTTCCAGATCGTGGACGACATCCTTGATCTCAGCGGCGACGAGCGCGAGATGGGGAAGCCGGTGGGCAGCGACCTCATGCAGGGAACGCTGACGCTGCCGTCGCTGCTCCTGATCGAGCGCCGCCCTCACGACAACCCGATCAGGGCGCTGTTCGAAGAGCAAGGCCGGCCCGACCTCCTGGCGCAGGCGATCGCCATGGTGCGGGAGTCGGGGATCATAGAGGAGTCGTACCGCATCGCCCGCGACTTCCGCGACCGGGCCTGCGCCGCCCTGGCTGCGCTGCCGCGGGGGACGGCGCGCACGGCCCTGGAAGAGCTAGCCGACTACGTCCTGGAGCGCCGGACCTAGCCGTACGGCGCCACCGCCCACTGCTCAGCCCCGGTCGCCCGCGCCCTTGGATGCCGCGCCGCTCCGGCGCAGGGTGTCGAGGAAGCGGGCCGAGCGCACATCCCGCTCCAGCAGATAGAACAGGTACTGCCGCAGGTGGCGTTCCAGTTCCATCTCCAGGGCGGGCGCCGTCCTCACGCGGGCGCAGTCGGCGTAGCTGCCCTTCTGGAGCAGGCGCATCATCTTGAGCCCGTTCAGCGAGAGGGGCTGGGACATGCGGATGTTGCGCGCGCAGTCGGGACAGACCACGCCCCCGCTCTCCGCGCTCCAGCCGTTCTCGACGGCCGCGAGCGGCTTCCCGCAGGCCACGCACGCCTCCAACTGGGGCCGGTAGCCCAGGCGGTCGAGGAGGTGCATCTCGAAGAAGCGGAGGGCGATATCAAGCCTGTCGCCCGTCGCCAGCCGTTGCAGCGTCTCCAGCAGCAGGCGGAAGAGGGGGTAGCTCTCCTGTCGCTCGGGGGTGAAGCGGTCGACGAGCTCCGCCACGTAGAGAGCGCGTCCGGTGCGCTCCAGGTCCTCCCGCAGCGGCAGGAAGGGCTCGATGGCCTGGGCTTGGCTGACGATGTCGAGATCGC
>DAOUEO010000147.1:0-2708 GCA_034430455.1 Dehalococcoidia bacterium
CGCGCCAGTCGCACCCTACCCGACCCTCGTGCCCGCTATCTGGCCCTCGAGGGCCGCCTGCAGCGAGCGCGCCCACCGCCCGTCCACGATCAGCGCCGTCGTACGGCAGGCGGCGGCCCGCAGACAGGCATCGACCTTCGGCAGCATCCCGCCCTTGATCGTCCCCGCATCCGTCAGCGCCCGCGCCTCCTCCGCCGACAATCTCTCCACGAGCTGACCTTGCGCGTCGACGACCCCGGGCACGTCGGTCAGGAAGACCAGGAAGTCGGCCGCCAGCGCCAGCGCGATCTCGCCCGCTACCGTATCGGCGTTGATGTTCAGCAACTGTGAGGGCAGCGCTTCGCCCCCGCTGTTGATCCCGATCGGCGCCACCACCGGCATGTAGCCGCCCTCCAGCAGCGACCGCAGGAGCTCGGCGTCGACCCCTTCGATGTCGCCCACGAAGCCCAGCTCAGGGCGGCGTCGGGCCCGGATCAGGCCGCCGTCGGCGCCGCTCAGACCCACGGCGCGGCCCCCCTGGGCGTTGATACCGGCGACCAGCTCCTTGTTCACCAGCCCCGCCAGGACAGCCACCACCACCGGCAGCGCCTCCCCATCGGTTACCCGCAGCCCGCCGACGAACTTCGACTCCATACCATGAGTCCCCAACCACCGGCTGACCAGGTCCCCGCCGCCGTGCGTCACCACCAACTGATAGCCCTCGCGCTGGAGGGATACCAGGTCGTCCAGGGCGGCGTCGCGGCTCTCCCAGGTGCTGCCGCCCACCTTTGCGACGATCGTCTTCGCCAAGCCGTCCCTCCTACGTCGTGTACTCGGCGTTGATCCGCACGTACTCTTCCGTCAGGTCGCAGCCCCAGGCGACCGCCCGCGCCTCGCCGATCCCCAGGTCAACCCGGATGCGGACCTCGGGCTCGTTGGTGGCGGCGCTGAGCGTGCCCTTGTCGTAAGGGACGGGGCGTCCGCGCTCGAACACGCACACCCCCTGCCAGAACAGGCTCGCCGTCTCCTCCCGGGCCGTCGCCCCGCTGCGCGCGACGGCCGCCAGCACCCTTCCCCAGTTGGGGTCGTTACCGTGGACCGCCGACTTCAGCAGCGGCGAGCCGGCGACCGTCCGGGCGGCGGCGCGGGCGTCCGTGGGGGTGAGAGCGCCCTCTACCTCCACCTCGATCAGCTTCGTCGCCCCCTCGGCGTCGCGCGCCAGCCCCTTGGCCAGCGCCATGCACACCGCCTCGACGGCCCCCCGGAAGAGGGGCGCGCCCTCGTCGCCCTCATCGATCATCGATCCGCCGGCGGCGCCGTTGGCCATAATCAGCAGCGTGTCGCTGGGGCTCGTGTCGCCGTCCACCGACACCATGTTGAACGAGACATCGGCCGCCTCCCGCAACGTCCGCTGCAGGAAGGCGCCCTCCACCGGCGCGTCCGTCGTCAGGAAGGCGAGCATCGTCGCCAGGTTGGGATGGATCATCCCCGCGCCCTTAGCGCAGCCGCCCACCCGATACTCCCGCTCGCCCGTGCTGAAGGCGACGGATGCCTGCTTGGGCACCCTGTCCGTCGTCATGATCGCCCGCGCGAACTGCTCGCCGCCCCCTCGGTCGAGGGCTATCGCCGGCAGGGCGGCGCGGAGCTTCTCCATCGGCATGAGGCGGCCGGTGACCCCTGTGCTTGCGACCATCACGTCGCTGACCGCCAGACGCAACTGGCTTGCCGCCAGACGCGCCATCTCCTCCGCGTCCCGCCTGCCCTGCTCGCCGACGTAGGCATTCGCGCAGCCGCTGTTGACGATCACCGCCTGCGCCCGCCCGTCCGCGAGATGCCGCTGCGAGAGCAGGACCGATGCCGCCTTGAGCGTGCTCGTCGTGAACAGCGCGGCGGCCGTGCACGGGCGCTCCGAGTACAGCAGCGCCAGATCGGGGCTGCCGTCAGCCCGGATGCCGGACGAGACCGCTCCCGCCAGAAAGCCCTGGGGGCTGGTCACGCCTTCCGTCGAGACAGTCAGGGTAAGCTCGCTCATCTCGCTTGGGGTGGCTAACGTGCCCGCATCCTTGAGGGCCGGCGACCAGGCCGCCGGTGCAACCGTCGACGACTACGGGTAGAGGCCTAGCTCCTCCAGGCCTGCCGTTTCCGGTAAGCCCAGCATCAGATTCATGTTCTGGATCGCCTGACCGGCGGCGCCCTTCACCAGATTGTCCAGGCTGCTCACGACGATCAGGCGGCCCGTCCGCGCGTCCACGGTCGGGTGGACCAGGCAGAAATTGCTGCCCCGCGTATGCTTCGTCTGGGGTGGTGCCTCCACCACCCGCACGAACGGCTCATCTCTGTAGAAATCCTCGTACGCCTGCCGCACCGCCTTCGCTGGCTCCTGCGACCCGCCGGCGACCCCCGCGGCCAGCGGCGCGTAGCACGTGCTGAGGATGCCCCGCGCCGTCGGCAGGAGATGGGGGACGAAAGTCACCCTCGGCGCCGGCCCCTCGGCCAGAAGCGCCAGCTCCTGCACGATCTCCGGCATATGACGGTGCCCCGCCAGCGCGTACGCCGATATCCCCTCGCCCGCCTCCGCGAGCTGCGTCGTCAGGCTCAGCGAGCGCCCGGCGCCCGACGCGCCCGACTTGCTGTCGACGATGATGTCCCCCTCGATCAGCCCCGCTTTGACGGCGGGGGCCAGCGCCAGGATCGCGCCCGTCGGATAGCAGCCCGGGTTGGCGAGCAAC
>DAOUEO010000148.1:0-3726 GCA_034430455.1 Dehalococcoidia bacterium
GCCCGTGGGACCGCTTGATCAATATTTCACTAATGGGATAATATGGGCGCAGAAAGTTTGAGGAGGCAGCCATGACGAACCTACGTATCCCCGGACCGACGCCCTGCGCAGAGGAAGCGCTGGCGGCGATGTCCCGCCAGATGATCAACCACCGCGGGCCGGAGTTCGCCGGCATTCTTGATCGGGCGACCTCTCGGGTGAAGGAGGTCTTCGAGACGAAGAACGACGTCTTCATACTCACGACGTCGGGCACGGGCGCGATGGAGGCGGCGGTCGTGAACTTCCTCTCGCCGGGCGATGAGGTGCTCTGCGTCTCTATCGGCGCTTTCGGTGACCGTTTCGACCAGATCGCCACTACCTACGGGGTCAAGGCGACCGTCCTCTCTTTCGAGTGGGGCAAGGCCGCCGACCCGGACGACGTGGACAAGGCGCTGGCCGCTAATCCCAACTACAAGGCGATGCTGGTAACCCACAACGAGACGTCGACCGGCGTGACTAATCCCCTGGAGGCGCTGGCGAAGGTGGCCCGCAAGCGCGGCGTCCTGACGATTGTGGATGCGGTGAGCAGCCTGAGCGCCGTCCCCTGCCCGGTGGACAAGTGGGAGCTGGATGTCGTCGTCACCGGCTCGCAGAAGGGCTGGATGGTGCCGCCGAGCCTGGCGATGATGTCGGTCAGCGAGCGGGGCTGGCAGGCGAACAGCACGGCGAAGATCCCGCGCTACTACCTCGACGTGGGGAAGGCGAAGAAGTATCTGGAAACCGGACAGACCCCCTGGACGCCCGCCGTCTCCGTCTTCTTCGCCCTGGACGTGGCGCTGGACATGATGCTCAAGGAGGGGCTGGAGGGGATATTCGCCCGGCACGCGCGGATAGGGGCGCTCGCCCGCCAGCAGGCAAAGGCGATGGGGCTGGAGCTCTTCGCCGATGAGCGCTTCGCGTCGAACACCGTGACGGCGGTGAAGGTGCCGGAGGGCGTCGACGGCAAGGCGCTGAACAAGATGATGCGCGAGGAGTACGACACGGTCCTGGCGGGCGGCCAGGCCGCTCTGGCGGGGAAGATATTCCGCATCGGGCACCTGGGAATGGTGTCGGAGGCGGACGTACAGAGCTGCATGGACGCGCTCAGACTGGCCCTGCCGCGGGTCGGGTTCACGCCCGCCGGCTAGGCCGGAGACGGTGGAGGAGAGAGTGGGCCGCAAGGTTCTGGTCACTGACCCCATAGCACAGGACGGGATCAATGCGCTGGCTGCGCAGGCGGAGGTGGATGTCCGGCTGGGCATCTCGCCTGAGGAGCTGAAGGGCATCATTGGGGAGTACGATGCCCTCGTGGTGCGCAGCGAGACGAAGGTCACGGCGTCGATCATCGAAGCGGCGACGAAGCTGGAGGTGATCGGGCGCGCGGGCGCCGGCGTCGACAACATCGACATCGAGGCGGCGACGCAGCGGGGGATCGTCGTCGTCAACGCCCCGCTGGGCAACAGCGTGTCGGCCGCCGAGCACGCGATAGCGCTGATGCTGGCATTGTCGCGGCACATCCCTCAGGCCAACGCCAGCCTGAAGAGCGGTAAGTGGAATCGCAAGGGCTTCATGGGCGTGGAGGTGCGGGGCAAGACGCTGGGGATCATCGGCCTGGGGCAGATAGGGTCGGAGGTGGCGCGGCGGGCGCGCGGCCTGGAGATGCAGGTCATCGCCTGCGACCCCTTTGTCTCCCCGGAGCGGGCGCAGGTCCTCAAGGTGGAGATTGTGTCGCTGGAGGATCTGCTGGGAAGGTCGGACTATATCGGGGTGCATACGGTGCTGACCCCGCAGACGAAGGGGCTCATCGGCGAGAAGGAGCTGGGGATGGTGAAGCCCGGCGTGCGGATCGTGAACGTGGCGCGCGGCGGCATCGTCGACGAGGAGGCGCTGTACAAGGCGGTGGAGGAGGGAAGGGTGGCCGGAGCGGCGGTCGACGTGTTCAGCAAGGAGCCGCCGGAGGCGGACAATATCCTGCTGAAGAGCGACCGGATCATTGTTACCCCCCACCTGGGCGCCTCCACGGCTGAGGCGCAGGAGCGGGTGGCCCTGGACGTGGCGGAGCAGATCACCGCCATCTTCCGGGGTGAGCCGCCCCAGTATTCGGTCAACGCTCCCCTTGTGCCGCCGGAGACGATGGCGGTGATCGGCCCCTACCTGGACGTCGCCACCAGGGTGGCCTCTCTGGCGACGCAGCTCAGCGATGGGCAGTTGAGCAGCGTCGATGTGGAGTACCTGGGCGAGATCGCCGACCACGATGTGACGCCGCTCAAGGCGGCCGTCGTCAAGGGGCTGCTGGAGCCGGTGAGCGAGGAGAACGTGACGATTGTCAACGCGAACCTGGTGGCCGAGCACCGCGGCCTGCGCATCAACGAGAAGAAGGGCTCCTACGAGGGCATCTACACCAACCTCATCCGGGTGCAGGCGGTTACGAGCGAGGGGACGACGACCGTCGCGGGGACGATGGGGCACGACGGTACGCATATCGTCCTGATCAATGAGTACTGGCTGGACGTTCACCCCGGCGACGGCTATCTTCTTATATGCGAGAACGTGGACCGTCCGGGGATGATCGGGACCATCGGCATGATATTGGGAGAGCACAGGATCAACATCAACTCGATGCGGGTCTCCGGCGACCAGCGGGGGCGGGCGATGATGGTCCTGGGGCTGGGCAGTCCGGCGAACGATGAGGTGATCGGGGAGATAGCGGCGGTGCCCGACGTGTTCTCAGCCCGGCAGGCGAAGATCTAGCGGCGGGAGCCGGCGATACGGTGGGGGGCGTCCGTTTGGGGGCGCCTCTTCTGTTTCGGCCCCGACCCGGCCGAGGCGGCGCTCTGGAGGCGGCTTGACGGATACGGATACCATGTGCAGACTACACCCCGGACAACGCTCGCGTAGAACTAAGGAGGTCGGCGCAATGATGGGAGAACTCAGGCATCGGCGGACGGGCTCGCGTTCCGGCGGGGGAGAGATCAGGCGACGATTCCGGCTAGGGATGCCGGCCGGCATCGCCCTGTGTCTGATCGCGCTGGTCGCCGTCTCGTGCGGCGAATCGTCCGATTCAACGACGCCGGAGCCCGCAACGACCGCGGGGCCCTCGGCGACCGTGTCGCCCTCAGCGGCGGCGTCGGAGACGGTCTGGCTGTGCCGTCCCGGGCTCGCCGACAACCCCTGCGAGAGCGATCTCACGACCACGGTGGTGTCCGCCGACGGCACGAGCACAACCGAGGAGGCGTCTCCGGCAGAGGACCCGCCGATCGACTGCTTCTACGTGTACCCGACGGTTAGCGGCCAGGAGGGTCTGAACGCTGACCTGAATATCGACCCCGAACAGACGGCAATCGCCATCCAGCAGGCGTCGCGGTTCTCGCAGGTGTGCCGGGTGTACGCCCCGATGTACCGGCAGCTCACCCTGGCGGCAATTACGGGCGCGACCGGGAGCGAGGCGCCGGCGGGGGACACAACGGAAACACGGGTGATCGCTTACAGCGACGTGCTCTTGGCCTGGCAGGACTATCTCGACCACTACAACGAGGGCCGGGGAGTCGTCCTTATCGGCCACTCTCAGGGAACGATGATGTTGACGGCGCTGATCGCGGCGGAGATCGACTCCGACCCGGAGGCGCGCCGGCTGCTCGTCTCGGCGCTGCTGATCGGCGGCAACGTGATGGTCGCCACGGGTCAGGACGCGGGCGGCGATTTCCAGAA
>DAOUEO010000149.1:0-8204 GCA_034430455.1 Dehalococcoidia bacterium
CTCGCCGAGGACAGCCGCCGCGGCCAGATGGGGACCCGCCATCGGGCGGCCCTCGGCATCACGGAGAGCACGGATGCGGTGTCGGTGGTGGTGTCGGAGGAGACGGGAGAGATATGTGTGGCCTCGAACGGCCGGATGCTGCAGCGGCTCGACAGGACGCGGCTGCGGCCCACACTGGTCAGCATCCTGGGGGGGAGATCGTCAGGGGGCGAGTGAGGGGCGTGGCGGGCAGTCGCCGCCCCCCTTTTCGGCCCGTGGGTTACGCCTTTGGAGGGAGAGGGGAGAGGTAGAAGTTGGAGTCCCTGGAGCGCCTGGGGAGAACAGTCCTGACTGCCCTCCGTGAGGGTTTCGACGTTGTCTGGCACACGAAGAGCCTCGGCGTCCTTTCGGTTGCCCTCGCCATCGCCGTCTGGTTCTTCGTCGTCGACGTCGAGAACCAGACCCGCACCGACTTCTTTCCCGGCGTCGTGCCGGTGGAGGCGGTGAATGTCCCGGAGGGGCTGGCCGTGTCCAGCCTCTCTCAGCCCCAGGTCAGGGTGCGGATCTCCGCCGACAAGGATGTCTGGGATGACGTCTCCGTGAGTGATTTCAAGGCTACCGTCGATCTGTCGGGGATGAAGCAGAGGGAGGCGAGCGTGTCCGTGCAGGTCACCGTGGATAGAGGGGACGTGGATGTCGACGAGGTCGACCCGCCGCAGGTGGTCGTCGATCTGGAGCCGGTGGTGACCAGGGTGGTGCCGGTGCAGGTGAGGCTGGTGGGTACTGTCCCCCAGGGTTATAGCCTCTCGGAGTCCAAGGTCTCGCCGGAGGAGGTCGGCATCTCGGGGCCGGAGAGCCTGGTCAATCTGGTTGATGCCGCGGTGGCGGATGTCAACGTCACCAATATGAAGGTGAGCCTGGAGCAGGAGTATACCCTCACCGCCAGGGACGCCCAGGGGGGCGACATAAACGGTGTGAACCTCGACCAGGACACGGCGAAGGTCAGCCTCACGATCGCCAAGCAGGATTTCACCGTCGTCTACATCGTCAACCCAACGCTAACCGGCAACGTCGCCTCCGGATACAGGGTCAGCTCCATCGAGGCGAGCCCCGCTTTCGTCGCCGTCTCGGGTTCCCTGGAGGTGCTGAAGTCGATAGACGTGGTGACCACCGAGAGCATTTCGGTCGACGGCGCTGAGTCCGACGTGGTGCGCAGCGTGCGGCTGCGCCTGACGGAGGGGGCGCGGGTCGACGGCAGTGGGGAGGTGGTGGTGACGGTGCGGGTGGTCCCGGCGCGGGGGGAGAGTGTCCTTACGGTCGCCGTGAAGAGCAGCGGGTCGGTCGCCGACGCGATCACAACCGTGTTGCCGGCCGCGGTGTCCGTCACGGTGGCCGGGGAATTGCCGAGCCTGGGCGAGCTCACCGGCGACGACATAGGCGTGACCGTCAACCTCGCCGATCTTCAGGCGGGCACGCACAGCCTGGCGCCGACGGTTGATCTGCCGGCTGGGTTCGAGCTGGTGAAGGTCGACCCGCCGGAGGTAGTCGTCACGATAACGGCCCCATGACAAGGCGGGCGTCCCCCGATATCCAGGTGGGAGAGAGCGCGGCGTCGATCTCTCCGAGCAGGCCCGTGGTGGCGCTGGTCGGCCGGCCCAACGTGGGCAAGTCCGCCCTTTTCAACCGCATGCTCGGCGGCCGCAAGGCGCTGGTGGAGGATATCGCAGGCACTACCCGCGACCGCCTCTACGGGGATGTGGAATGGCGGGAGCGGGAGTTCCGCCTCGTGGACACGGGGGGTCTCCTCCTCGACGAGTCGCCGCCCTATAGCGCTCTGATCAGGCGGCAGGTGGAGGTGGCGATCGAAGAGGCGCAGGTCATACTCTTCGTGGTCGACGCCAAGGAGGGGCCGACCGCCGGCGACCTCGACGTGGCCGACGTCCTGCGGCGGACGGCGAAGCCCGTTCTCCTGCTGGCGAACAAGGCGGAGAGCGCGCCGCGGCGGGAGGCGGCCGTCCAGTTCTACGAGTTGGGACTCGGCGAGCCCATCCCCGTCAGCGCTCATCACGGCCAGGGCGTCGCCGACGTGATGGACATGGTGGTGGAGATGGCGCCGTCGTCGCCGGCGGCGGAGGCGGCGGAGGCGGCGGAGGGCCTGGCGATAGCGATTGTCGGCCGGCCCAACGTCGGCAAGTCCATGCTCCTGAACGCGATCCTGGGGGAGGAGCGGGTCATCGTGAGCGATGAGCCCGGCACCACCCGCGACAGCATCGACACCCCGTTCGAGTTCCAGGGGAAGAGGCTGCTCCTCCTCGATACCGCGGGCATCCGCCGCCGCGGGCGCGTGCAGCGCGGGGTCGAGAAGCACTCGGTCATGCGGGCGGAGAGGGCCGTCGAGAGGGCCGATGTCGCGCTGCTGCTCATGGACGCCGCCGAGGGGGTGGCCGCCCAGGACACCCACATCGCGGGGCTGATAGCGGAGGCCTACGTGGGGCTGGTGGTGGTGGTGAACAAGTGGGACCTGATGGACCCTGCACCCGCCGTCCGGAAGCAGTTCGACAGGGTGGTGCGGCAGCGGCTGCGCTTCGCTCCCTGGGCGCCTGTGCGCTTCATCTCGGCGAAGGAGGTCACGGGGATCGACGGGCTGCTCGTCGAGGCGCTGAAGGCGGGTGAGGAGCGGCGGAAGCGGGTCAGCACGGGGGAGCTGAACGCGGTGGTGCAGCGGGCGATCGGGGAGCGGGGGCCGCCGTCGGTGGGCGGCAGGAAGCTGAAGGTGCTCTACTGCACCCAGGTGCAGGCGGCGCCGCCGACCTTCGTCTTCTTTGTCAATGACGCCTCGCTGCTGCATTTCTCCTACCGACGCTATATCGAGAACAGGCTCCGGCGCGTCTTCGAATTCGCCGGCACGCCGCTGCGGCTGGTGTTCAAGGGCCGGGGGGGGCGATAGGGATGGACTGGCAGTATGTCGTCGCCGGCGTTGCCGGCTACCTGCTGGGCGCCGTCCCCACCGGCTACGTGATGGGCAGGCTGCTCCGCGGCATCGACGTGCGGGACTACGGGAGCAGGCGGACGGGTGGCACTAACGTCCTGCGCACGATGGGGCTGCGGGTCGCCGCGTTCGTGATGGTGGTCGATATCGCCAAGGGGGCGGTCGCGGTGCTGATCGCGCGGGCGATATCGGGCGAGCCCTACGTGCAGACGGTGGCGGGATCGGCGGCGGTGGTGGGCCATGTCTGGCCCGTCTACGTGGGCTTTCGCGGCGGCCGCGGTGTCGGCACCAGCTTCGGGGCGCTGCTGGCGATGAATCCTCTGGCCGCCCTGGCGCTGCTCCCTGTGGCGCTCGCCGTGATCGCCGTCAGCCGCTACATGTCCCTCATGTCCGTCGGCATGGCGGCGGTGGCGGCGGCGCTCTTCCTGGGGCTGGCCGTCGCGGGGGTGCATCCCTACGCCTATGGGGTGTACACGCTGATTGTGGCCGCCCTGATAGTCGTCCTTCACTATGACAATATTCAGCGGCTGCTCTCCGGCACCGAGCGCAAGATCGGGCAGAAGGAGCAGCTCGGGCAGCCGGGCCGCGCCCAGGAGGGGCCGTGATCACCGCGCCGGGCATCGACAAGGTTGCCGTCATCGGCACGACGAGCTGGGGCACGACCATCTCCGTCCTGCTGGCGGGACGGGGGAGGGCCACCTATCTCTGGTCCTGGCTGGAGGAGGAGGCGGCGCAGCTCCGGCGGGAGGGGGAGAACCGCCTCCGGCAGCCGGGCCTGGCCTTTCCCCCCGCGCTCACGGTGACCCACGACCTGGGCGAGGCGCTGGCGGGCGCGGGACTGGTCGTGCTGGCCGTTCCCTCGTCGTCTCTGCGGGAAAACCTTCGCCGGCTGCGTCCTCATCTCGACCGCGACGCCATCGTGCTTAGCGCCGTGAAGGGGCTGGAGTCGGAGACGGGGAAGCGGATGTCGGAGGTGATCGGGGAGGAGCTGGGCGCGACGCCGACGACGCCGATCTGCGTCCTCTCGGGGCCCAACCTGTCGCGGGAGATCGCGCGCGGTCTGCCGGCGGCGGCGATCGTCGCCTCCGACGACCTGCCCACGGCGGAGACGGTGCGCGGTCTGCTGATGGGGCCGTCGTTCCGCGTGTATACCGGCGACGACGTGGTCGGCGTGGAGCTGGCGGGCGCCCTCAAGAACATCATCGCCATCGGCGCCGGCATGGGCGACGGCTTCGGCTACGGCGACAACGCGAAGGCCGCCTTCCTCACGCGGGGGCTGGCGGAGATCACGCGGCTGGGGCTGGCGGCGGGGGCGCAGGCGCTCACCTTCAGCGGCCTCGCCGGCGTCGGCGACCTGATCGCGACCTGCAGCAGCCCTCTGAGCCGCAACCACACCGTAGGCCGCGAGCTGGCGAAGGGACGCCCGCTGGACGAGATTCTGGCGTCGCTGGAGCAGGTGGCGGAGGGCGTGACCACGGCCGTCGCGGCGAGGAGGCTGGCGCGGCGGCTGGGGGTGGAGATGCCGATCACGGAGAAGACGTGCCAGGTGCTGTTCGAGGGGCTGGATCCCCATCAAGGGGTGGCCGAGCTGATGATGCGGGAGCCCCGGCGCGAGCTGCACGGCGTGCAGTAGGGAACCTGAGGGCGGCGAGGCTTCGTCGATGCGACGCCCTGTGCGCGTGGGGGGCGTCGGCGTGGTCGCCGTAACATGGGCGTCCTTCTTCCCACCCGCCCGCCCAGGGATGTATACAGGGAATCAGGGGGGACACCCCCCTGGAACCCCCGTCAGAGGGGGCAGGCCCCCTCTGAACTCCCCCAGGCCGTGCGAATCTATGGGGTCGCGCCGCCGTTGAGGGCTACAACGCCTGGCCCGTCTGGGCGATGGCGAAGACCTCCTGCCGGTTGACCTCGGCCTTCGTCCGCTCGCCGCCGGCGACCCGCAGCAGGAGGGCGAGTATCTCCTCGCCGACCTCGTCCAGGGTCTTGCCGCTGAGGACCTCTCCGGCGTCGATGTCGATGTCGTCGGCCATCGCCCGGTAGACCTCGGAGTTGGAGGAGACCTTGATCACGGGGGCGATGGGGAATCCCACCGGCGATCCTCTGCCGGTGGTGAAGACAATCGCCTGGGCGCCCGCCGCCGCCATACCGGTGATGCTCTCGGCGTCGTAGCCGGGGGTGTCCATCACGACCAGGCCCCGCTTGCTCGGCCGCTGCGCGTATTCGAGGACCTCCCGGATGGGGGAGCCGCCGCCCTTGGTGATGCAGCCGAGGCTCTTCTCGGCGATGGTTGAGAGGCCCGCTTCGACGTTCCCGGGCGCCAGGACGCGGTCGGCCAGCGGCCCCAGCATCTGCCGCGTCACCTCTTCCTGCCGGTCGACCATCTCCTTGAGGCTCGTCGCCAGATCCGCGTTCTCCGCCCGGCGCAGGAGGGGGCTCAGGGCGCCGATCATCTCCGTGGTCTCGGAGAGGATCGCTGTGCCGCCCATCGCCACCAGCCGGTCGACGGCCCTGCCGACGGCGGGGTTGGCGGTCATGCCGGAGAAGGTGTCGGAGCCGCCGCACTCCAGGGCGACGGTCAGGTCCGTGGCGTCGCCTCTCTCGCGGGGCATCGCCGCCAGCTCGGCGAGCATCTCGCGGGCCGCCGCTTCGACCCTGTCGGCGCTCTTCTGCGAGCCGCCGGCCTCCTGGATGACGATACCCTGGAGCGGCTTCTTGGTCTCGGTGAGGACGGTCTGGAGGAGGCCCACGGAGAGGGGCTCGCAGCCGAGACCGACGAGGACGGCGCCGCCCACGTTGGGGTTCTCGACGATGCCGGCCAGGGTCTTGAACTGAAGGCCGATGTCCGTACCGGCGCGGCCGCAGCCGTGGGGGTGCTCGATGATGACGACGTCGGGCAGGCGGCGTCCCACCTCGCGGACGACGCCGGTGGCGCAGACTACGGTGGCGAGCACCAGGCAGTGGTTGCGGATCCCTATCCGCCCGTCCGGCCGGCGCCAGCCCTCGAAGGTGAAGTCGTCGCTCATCTCGTGCCGCCCAGGTTGTGGGTGTGGACGTGCTGTCCGGGCGCGATCGCCGCGTTGGCCAGTCCGATCTCCTCGCCGTAGCGCAGCACCGGCTCGCCGTAGGGGATCGCCGTCAGCGCCACCTTGCCGCCGCGAGGGACCGGCGCGGCCGCCCGCACCCGGACGCCGTCGGCGTCGATGAGGTCGCCGCTCTCGACGTCCGTGGTCACGACGGCGACGTTGTCGCGGGGGTCCAGGCGTATCGCTCGCGCGCCCATGCTATCACTCTAGTCGGGGGCTGATTCTGGGTCAATCCGGTTATGAGGTTAGCCGATCTTATCATTGACATGCCCTTTTCGCCGTGCCTAGACTGGTTGTGACGGATCCCCTAGCAGGGAAGAGCGGATGGTTCTGGACTCTTACCTCGAGGAGTTGAAGGACCGGGCGCAGCCGCTGGCCGCTTCGCGGCTGAGCCGGCTTTCGGCCCTGGGCAACGATGAGCTGGCGGCCTTCGGCGACGCCTGGCGTCAGGTCGACGTGACGCGCCGCCGGCGGGTCATCCGGCGGCTCCTCGATCTGGCGGAGGACAACGTCGAGCTGGACTTCGACGCCGTGTTCATCACCGGCCTCGGGGACGAGGACGCGGAGGTGAGGTTCATGGCCGTGCAGGGGCTCTGGGAGTATGAGGGCCGGGACTTGATATCGCCTCTCATCGGTCTTCTGGAGAGAGACCCCGATCCCGGCGTTCGCGCCCAGGCGGCGCTGGCCCTGGGGAGCTTCGCGCTGCGGGCGGAGTTCCAGCAGTTGAGCGCCGCCGACGGGGAGGGGGTCGACACGGCGCTGCACGCGGCCATCGACAACCCGACAGAGACGGTCGAGGTGCGTGCCCGCGCCCTGGAGGCGGCGGGAGCGCGGAGCCTGTCCTGGGTGCGGCGGAGCATCGAGGAGGCGTACCGCAGCCCCGACCGCCGGCTGAGGGTGGGCGCGGTGCACGCCATGGGGCGACACTGCGACCCCCGCTGGCTGCCGATCCTGATGCGTGAGCTTTCGAGCGACGATGCCGAGATGCGCTTTGAGGCGGCCAACGCCTGTGCCTTGATGGGCGGCGAGGCGGCCGTGCCCGAGCTCGTCGCGCTGCTGGAGGACGAGGACGCCGAGGTCCAGGAGGCGGCCGTCGCCGCTCTGGGTGAGATCGGTGGTGAGGAGGCGAAGGCCGCGCTGGAGGATCTAAAGGGGCACCCGGAGGCGCGGATGCGGGAGGCCGCCGCCGTCGCTCTCGACGTGATGGACTTCAACGAGGACCCTCTGGGGTTTGGGCCCGCCTTGCGGTAGGCGGGTATCGCTGGCGGAGCAGGGAGCGTTGGCTCGGCAGTTGAGTCCCGGTCTGCGAACTGAGAAGGCTACTTCCGCGGGTGGGGTCGTCTACCGGCAGGGTCCCCAGGGCGTGGAGGTGGTGATCTGCGGCCGCCTGGAGGATGATCTCTGGGGGCTGCCCAAGGGGGCGCCGGAGCCGGGCGAGGACCTGCCGGAGGCGGCGGCGCGCGAGGTGAGGGAGGAGACCGGCCTGAAGGTCGCCGTCCAGGAGAGGATCGGCAGCATCCGCTACTGGTTCGCGCGCAAGGAAGAGGGCGTGCGCTATCACAAGACGGTTCACCACTTCCTGTTCGCGCCCACCGGCGGCAGCCTGGCCGATCACGACCATGAGTATGACCGGGCGGAATGGCACCCGGTCGAGGACGCTTGCCGTCTCCTGACCTATCCCAATGAGGTGGGGATCGTCCGCAAAGCGGCGGCGATGGTGGCGAGGCTCTCGCCGCCGTCGCCCGAAGGAGGCGGGGCATGACCGCCGTCGTCGAGGGGGAGATCGCCCGCGGCAAGATGATCGTCCTGCGGGGGAAACGGCGCGAGGACGCCCTGGCGGACTACGGCTGGCGCAAGGACCCGGAGATGGCCCGCTATGACGGCGCCAAGCCGATCACGAGCTCGCTGGCCGACTTCCGGGCCCTGTTCGAAGATGATCTGGAGAACCCGATTCCCTTCCGCCGCACCTTTGCCGTCGAGGACGAGGAGGGGAGGCACATCGGCAACGTCATGTACTACAACATCGACAGGGTGAAGGGAGAGGCCGAGGTGGGGATCACCATCGGCGACCGCCGCTACTGGAACCGGGGGTACGGGACGGATGCCCTGAAGACGCTGATCCGCTACCTGTTTGCGAACACCGGCATGAACCG
>DAOUEO010000150.1:0-5534 GCA_034430455.1 Dehalococcoidia bacterium
GCCCTCAGGGCGTTTGTATTTAGATCGCCTGCAGGATGTCCCGGACAAGGCTGGGACATCAGCTATCCGTCTCTAGGGAGAGTGCAGAGAGGGATTCTCCCTCTCTGCCGGGGGTTCCAGGGGGTGTCCCCCTGGGTCCCTCTGACTTTTCTAGGGCGGGCGGGTGGGAAGAAAGACGCTCATGTTGCGGCGAGGACGCCGACGCCGCCCATCCCGCACGACGCCCCCCACGCACGAGGTCGGGCCTGCCTCTTGACATCGGGGTGATATATAGCTATGCTAGGTATAGCTCACCTAGGTATCGGGTCGAGCGCGAAGTGGAGAGATCGATGGAGAAGCAGCGTGACGCCTATTGGGAGATGCTCATCAACCGCAGCGTGCAGCGCTTCTTCCTCCTCTGGGCGCTGCACCAGCGGCCGATGCACGGCTATGAGCTGGCACGGACGATAAAGGACGCCTGCGCCGGCTGCTGCGAGCCCACCGACGCTATGATCTATCCGGCGCTGCGAGACCTGGTTGGCAGCGGCCACGTGGAGTGCCGCGAGGAGACGGTGAGCGGACGGCGGCGGAAGGTCTGCCGGCTCACGGATGGGGGGGAGGAGGCGTACCGCGAGGCCGCCGCGGCCTGGCAGCGGATCATGGGGCCCCTCGTCGAGGCGGTGGAGACGGCGCTGGGGCCATCGCCCAAGGCGCACGTAAGTTGACATAAAGATATGAAAGGGAGACCTGACATGGCAGACAACGACCCCGAAGAGATCAAGCGGGCGGTGTTGGGCCGCTACAGCAGCCACGCCCGGCGGCGGCTGGCCAGCCTTGAGGAAACGGCCACACCCTGTTGCGGGCCGGCCCAGCCGAAGGCCAGCGAGACGTCGAGCTGCGCCTGCTCGCCGGCGCCACCCGCGGAGGCCGACCGCAACGTGGCCGATCAGCTCTACTCCGTGGAGGAGCTGGGGGAGCTGCCCGAGGACGTGCTCAGCTCTCTCGGCTGCGGCAATCCCACCGCCATCGCCGGCCTGGGCGAGGGCGAGGCGGTGCTGGACCTGGGCAGCGGCGGCGGCCTCGACTGCTTCCTGGCCGCGAAGAAGGTCGGGCCAAGCGGCCGCGTCGTCGGCCTCGACATGAGCGCCGACATGGTCCAACTGGCGCGGCGCAACGCCCGGAGTGTGGGGGCCGAGAACGTCCGGTTCCGCCTGGGCGAGATGGAGGAGATGCCTTTCCCCGACGGCTCGTTCGACGTGATCATCTCCAACTGCGTCATCAACCTCTCCCCCGACAAGGACGCTGTCCTGCGCGAGTGCCACCGTGTCCTCAAGCCGGGAGGGCGGCTGTGGGTGTCGGACATCGTCTGGACGCGGGAGCCGAGCGAGGCGGAGCGCGGCGACCTGGGGAGCTGGACGGCCTGCGTGGCGGGCGCCCTCACGGAGCCGGACTACGTGTCGAAGGTGCGCGCTGCCGGCTTCCGGGAGGTGCGGGTGGAGCGGAAGGAAGACCGCGACGCGCCGGTGGGCAATCTGTTCAGCGCCTACATCTCCGCCGAGAAGTAGCAGCCCCTCGACGCCGAATCCCCAGCGCTGCCATCATCCGGCGGGGCGATGCCTCCCCGCGTGGCATCCCTCGACTACGGCAAGCCCCTCACACTGACGATTAATAACTTAGGTTGTGGCGATGCTTGTCGCTGCTGTGCGAGGGCGTTATGATCCGTGTGCCCCCGCCGTGCGGCTTCATGCCCATAGCGAAAGGAACCTGCCATGTTCAAGAAGATCGTCATCGTCTGCGGCGTACTGATCATGTTCATGACCGCCTGCGGCTCGGACAAAGACTCGTCCGCGCCCGTCGGCAATGATGAGAAAGCAACCCCTGCCGCCGTCGCGACGGCCGAGCCCACCAGGGAGGCGAAGGGGTCCGGTGTGCTGGAGGACGTCTTCCAGCCGCTCAGCCTGATGGGCGGCCCCATGTTCGGCGCCAGCGGGTCGGGCATGGAGGGCGTCTCCCAGAATGTCGACCCCGAGCTGACAGCGGCGCTGCTTACGGCGGATGACCTGCCGCCCGGGTACAGCAGCCTGGCCGGCGACATCGGCTTCAGCATGGACATGCCCGAAGGCTCGGTGGCGATGGCGGCGCGGATGTTCGCCGAGGGCGACATGATGAGCGGTGAGGCGGGCTCCATGGTGATGTCGGCGGTGATGTCGATGCCCGCGAGCGTCCTCAGCGAGTTCGATGCCGGCCTCGCCGAGCTGGATAACATGGACCTCAGCCCGGAGGGGATCGAGGAGATGGTCGGCGAGTCGGGCATGATGGGGATCGAGTTCAAAGAGCTGCGGCTCGTCGAGGATCCCGGCCTGGGCGAGGGAGGCGTGGGCCTGCACATGGTGATGGACATGAGCGCCATGGCCGGAGGACTGGGAGGGGAGATGGGCGCCTACGGGGAAGGCATGGCCATGGATGTGTACGTGTTCAAGAGCGGCGAGCGAGTGCTAATGGTCGTGGTGATGTGGCCCGCCGGCGAGCAGCCCAACGCCGACGCCCTGGCGCTGGCCGAAGTGATGGACGGGCGGGCGCAGTAGCCCATAAGACTACAATCTCTTCGACGAAGGACGGGGCGGCCGAGCGGTCGCCCTGTCTTCTTGTTCTGAGCCTCCGGCGTCTATCCCCGGCTGTCCGCGGCTGCCTTTTGGCGCAAAACATGCATTTAACGCAATAAAGCCTTGACAATGGAGCGGGAAGCGGCCTATAGTTGGTTTGAGGGTTTCCCGATCGGGCCGGCTGGAGCGAGAGAGCGGGGGTAGGCATGTCCAGGAACGCAGCGCTGTTCGTCGTCGATGGCCTTCATGTCAGCGTAGAGGGCAAGGAGATAGTCAAGGGGCTCGACCTCACCATCCAGCGCGGCGAGATCCACGCCATAATGGGCCCCAACGCTTCCGGCAAGAGCACCCTCGCCCACGCCCTCATGGGGCACCCCCGTTACGAGGTCACTCAGGGGAAGGTGCTCCTGAAAGGGAAGAATATCCTGGGCCTCAAGCCGGACGAGCGGGCGCGGCTGGGCCTGTTTCTCGCCTTCCAGTACCCGCGGGCGATCCCGGGCGTGAGCATGGTCAACTTCCTGCGCTCCGCCCTCCGCGCCGTGCGCGGCAGCGACATCCCCGTACGTGAGTTCCGGGCGACGCTCCAGGAGACGATGGGGCTGCTGAAGATGGACGAGGGATTCGCTCGCCGCTACATCAACGACGGCTTCTCCGGCGGCGAGATGAAGCGGGCCGAGGTCCTCCAGATGGGCATCCTCCAGCCGGAGATGGCGATCCTGGACGAGACGGACTCGGGGCTCGATATCGACGCGCTGCGGACGGTCTCCGAGGGGATCAACGCCCTGGCCGACGACCGGCGGGGGTTCCTCATCATCACCCACTATCAGCGCATCCTGGACTATGTCCGGCCCCACCACGTCCACGTCCTCTTCGACGGGCGCATCATAAAGTCGGGAGGGCCGGAGCTGGCACAGGCGCTGGAGGCCGAGGGGTACGAGCGTCTCATCGGCGAGTACACCGCCGCGCAGGGGGTTGCCAGGTGAGCGACCGCAGGGCTGCTGACGTTGTGTCAGACGGCTACAAGTGGGGCTTCCACGATGAGGCCCGCTATCTCTACCGGACGGAGAAGGGGCTCTCCCGCAAGGTGGTGGAGGAGATAGCGGGGATCAAGGAAGAGCCCCAGTGGATGCGCGACTTCCGCCTCCGCTCCCTCGAGATATTCGAGAAGACGGCGCTGCCCGCCTGGGGCCCCGATCTCTCCGGCATCAACCTCGACGATATGTACTACTACGCCCGCGCCAGCGACCGAGCCGAGCGCGACTGGAAGGACGTCCCCGACTACATCCGGCGCACCTTCGACCGTCTGGGGATACCGGAGGCGGAGCGCAAGTTCCTCGCCGGCGTCGGCGCTCAGTACGACTCCGAGGTGGTCTATCACAACATCCGGGAGGAGCTCGCCAAGGAGGGCGTCATCTTCGTCGACACCGACACGGCCGTCCGCGACCACCCCGACCTCGTCCGTCAGTACATGGGGACCCTCGTCCCGCCGGCGGACAACAAGTTCGCCGCCCTCAACAGCGCCGCCTGGAGCGGCGGCAGCTTCATCTACGTGCCGGAGGGCGTGCGGGTGGATATCCCGCTCCAGGCCTACTTCCGGATCAACGCCGAGAATATCGGCCAGTTCGAGCGGACGCTGATCATCGCCGAGCCGGGCAGCTTCGTGCACTACATCGAGGGCTGCACCGCTCCCATCTATACCACGAACTCCCTGCACGCCGCCGTCGTCGAGGTCATCGTCAAGAAGGGGGCGCGCGTCCGCTACAGCACCGTCCAGAACTGGTCCACCAATGTCTACAACCTGGTGACGAAGCGCTCCATTGCCTATGAGGACGCCATCGTCGAGTGGGTCGACGGCAACCTGGGGAGCAAGACGACGATGAAGTACCCGGCGATCGTCCTGCGGGAGCCGGGGGCACACGGCGAGGTGCTCTCCCTCAGCTTCGCCGGCCGCGGCCAGCACCAGGACGCCGGCGCCAAGGCGATCCATCTGGCGCCCCACACGACCTCCGTCATCACGTCGAAGTCGGTGAGCAAGGACGGCGGGCGGGCGAGCTATCGCGGCTTGGTGAAAGCGGTGCGGGGGGTGAAGGGGGTCAGGTCGAGCGTCCGCTGCGACGCGCTGCTGCTGGACGAGGACTCGCGCTCCGACACCTACCCGACGATGGAGATCGACGAGCCGGAGGTTACCGTCTCCCACGAGGCGACGGTGAGCAAGGTGGGCGAGGAGCAGCTCTTCTATCTTCAGAGCCGGGGGATCGATGAGCAGGAGGCGACGAAGATGATCGTGAACGGCTTCGTGGAGCCGGTGGTCAAGGAGCTGCCGATGGAGTACGCGGTGGAGCTGAACCGGCTCATCGAGCTGCAGTTGGAGGGCGCCGTCGGCTAGGGAGAGCGGTGGGAATGCAGGCGGTCCAAGAGCAGAGGCTGGTCGAGGAGATATCCTCGCTGCACGAGGAGCCGGCGTGGCTGCGAAAGCGCCGCCTCGATGCCTGGCGCCTCTATGAGGAGCTGCCTCTGCCCACGGGCAAGGAGGAGGAGTGGCGCCGGACGGATGTGAGCGCCCTGAGCCTCGACGGCCTGACGCTGTTCGCGCCCGCCGCACCGTCGCCGCGGCTCGCCGGCGGTCCGCGGGAGGGGCGCAACGGCTACGGCGGCCAGATACTCCAGCGCGACTCGCAGATCGTCTTCCAGGAGACACACCCCGAGCCGGCGCGGCAGGGCGTGGTCTTCACCGACCTTCACTCCGCTGCCCAGCGGCACCCCAAGCTGGTACAGCACTTCTTCATGACCGAGGCCGTCCACCCCGACGAGTGGAAGTACGTGGCCCTTAATGCCGCTCTCTGGAGCGGCGGCGCCTGTCTCTACGTCCCGGCCGGTGTGGAGGTATCCCTGCCCCTGCGCTACGCCGTCGGCGTTGACGGCGCGGGCAGGGGTGTCTTCCCCCACCTGCTG
>DAOUEO010000151.1:0-4641 GCA_034430455.1 Dehalococcoidia bacterium
CTTCATCTTCGTCCCGCCGACCTCCCACAGACCTCTTCGTAGACCTCGGCGGTGCGAAGGGCGGTCTGACGCCAGGTGTAGCTCTCGACGACGCGCCGGCGGCCGGCCTCTCCCATGCGGCGGCAGACATCGGGGTCCGACAGCAGGAGGCGGAGGGCGTCGCGGAGGGCGGCGGAGTCGCCGGGGGGGACGGTTATGCCGGTCACGCCGTCCTCGATGATCTCCGACAGGGCGCCGGCGCTGGTGGCGACGACGGGGACGCCGCAGGCCATGGCCTCGACGGCGGGGAGGCCGAAGCCCTCGTACAGCGACGGGCAGACGACTATCTGGGAGCGGCAGTAGAGGCGCACGAGGTCCTCGGTGCCGGCCTTGCCCAGGATCTCTATGCGGTTGTGCAGGCGGTATTTCTCCTTCAGCGCCTGTACGGTCTTCAGATGGGGGGGCGGCCGGTGGTCGATGAAGGTGATGCGGAAGTCGAGCTTGTGGCGGAGGTCGTGGGCGGCCTCGAGGAGGTAGCGGACGCCTTTGTTGCGGTCCTCGGAGTCGCCGACGAAGAGGATGCTGCCGGGCTCCTTCTCCACGTCGTCGAGGGGGCGGAAGGTGTCGACGTCGACGCCGTAGGGGGTGACGAGAACGTGCTCCTCCGGCAGACGCATGTCGCGGCAGATGGAGGCGGCGGAGTTGCGGGAGCAGGTGAGGATGCGGTCGACGCGGCGGGCGACGAACTCCTGCATGACCCAGGGGAACCAGAGGTAGGCCGCCATCTTCCGGTGCAGCCCCTTGACCTGGGCGAGCCGGTTGCGGCGGTCGATGGTGAGGGGGTGATGGATGGAGGCGACGACGGGCAGCCCCTTCTCCTTCATAAGGAGGATGCCGTAGCTGAGGGTCTGGTTGTCGTGGACGATGTCGAACGGCGCCTCCTGGGAAAGCTGGTGGAGCTTGTTGTAGGCCCTCATGCTGAACATGAAGAGGAGGGAGCCGAGGGAGAGGCGCGTGGAGGCCATCTCGTAGAAGTTGACGGGGTGGAAGTAGAGGGGCGGGTTGGTCAGGTAGCGGTACTGGTTGATGTCGATCATGAAGTCCCACATGCGGTAGGTCTTCAGCTTGTGGATATGGACACCCTCGTCGACCTCGGGGAAGGGAAGGCCGGCGATGACGTGCACCTCGTGGCCGAGGCGGGCAAGCTCGCGGGTGAGGTAGTGGACGAAGACGCCCTGCCCGCCGGAGAACATGCTGCCCTGGTAGACGATGAAGGCGATCCTCATCCCAACCCCCCGGAACCGGGCTTTCGGGCGTAGACAACCATGCTCTTGGGCAGGACGTGGTTGCCGATGTCGTCGATGAAGCGCAGGACGCGGGAGTCCTCGACCGTCCTATCGAGAAGGAAGTCCTCCCAGGTGTCAGATACGCGCTTGACGACGCCCTCATTCTCGACGCTAGCCCAGATGAGGAACCAGCGCAGGCTCTCCAGGGAGTGGCGATAGCGGCGCGCGTATATACGCAGACCGGCGCCCTTGAGAAGGTCGGCGACCTGGCGGCGGCGGTAGATGCGCAGGTGCTCCTCCAGGCGGAAGCGCTGGAGCGCCAGCAGCGACCAGTTGATGGCCTCGGCGTAGGTATCGGGGACGCTGACGGCGATGGTGCCGCCGGGCCGGAGGACGCGCACGAACTCGTTTATCAGCGGCCGGTCGTGGGGGACGTGCTCCAGGACTTCGGTGCAGACTACGCGGTCGAACGAGCCGTCAACGAAGGGGAGCCGCTCGCCCGCCGCCACCGCGAGGTCGACCCGCGCCCGCAGGCCACCCTCGCCGGCGAGGAGGTAGATGTAGACCCTGACGGTGCGGAAGTCCGCCGCCCCCAGCTCGACGCCGACGGCATGGCAGTCGCGACGGCTGGCCGCGAGGACGTGGCGGCCGCTGCCGCAGCCGACGTCGAGGATGCGCTCTCCCGGCTTGAGCCCCAGGAGGTCGAGGTCGACGGTCTGGAGGCGGGAGTAGCGGGCCTCTCCGTTCGGGTCGCCGGTGTGGTATCGGTAGGTGGGAGGCCGGGGCGCGTGTCTCCCGACGACGCGGGGCCTAGGCACCCGGACAGGGCGGTTTCTTGCCATAGAGGATCAGGTCCTTGCCGAAGGCGAGATTGGTGAAGGCCTCCAGGCGCTCGAGCAGCCCGACACGGCGCCGGTAGTGCCACTGGACGAACTTCTGGAAGTACCTGCTGACTAAGAAGTCCTCGTTGTCGATGCCGAAGGTGCAGCGGAGGAACCAGTAGGCGGTCTGGATGGCGTGTCGCAGCCGCTGGGCGTACAGCTCGAGGCCGCCTTCGCTGAGCATCCGCGCCATCTCGCCCGGCTTGTAGATGCGGATGTGGCCCCCCGGCGAGTGCCAGTAGCCCCAGGAGATGGTCCAGAAGAGCACCTCCGGCAGGTAGTTGGGCACGCTGACGGCGATGAGGCCGCCCGGCCTGAGGACACGCACCAACTCCCTGATGCCGGCCCTATCGTCCGGTATGTGCTCCAGCACCTCGGTGCAGACTATGCGGTCGAAGACGCCGTCCCTGAAGGGGAGGTGCTCGGCGTCGGCGGCGACGAAGTCGCCGTATCCGATGACCTGGCGGCGCGAGCGCATGTGGTCGAAAAAGTACTTCGCTACCTTGAGCTCCCGGACGCTCACGTCGACGCCGACGGCGCGGCAGTCCCAGCGGCAGACCTCGGCGGTGTGGCGGCCGTTGCCGCAGCCGACATCCAGCACCCTGTTTCCCTCCCCGATCGGGAGATGGCGGCGAAAGTCGACGCTGACGATGTTATCGGGCGTGGCTCAACTCCTTCCGCCGCTCCATCACGCTCTCGTAGACCTGGACGACCTCCAGGGCGTTCTTCGGCCAGTTGAAGCGCTCGAGGATGCTCCGGCGGCCGGCCTCGCCCAGGCGGCGGCGCAGGTCGGCGTCGCCCAGGAGGGTGCGAATCGCTTCGGCGAGGGCAGGGCCGTCGGCGGGCGGCGCCAGCCAGCCGGTCTCGCCGTGGTCGATGACTTCGGGGAAGGCGGGGGCGGTGGTGGCGAGGATGGCCCGTCCGCAGGACATGGCCTCGGCGGCGGGCAGGCCGAAGCCCTCGTAGAGGGAGGGCGAGGCGACTATCGTCGCCCGGTTGTAGTAGCGGACGAGCTCGTCGGTGGAGACACGCCCGACGAAGGTAACCTGGGTGCCCAGGCCGTACTTGCGTACGAGCTCGGGGGCGAGCTTGAGGCTCTTCTTATCGTTATCGATGATGACGAGGCGGAAGGGAACGCCCTGCTCGTGGAGGATGTGCAGCGCCTCGAAGAGGTAGCGCGCCCCCTTGTTCCTGTCCTCGGAGTTGCTGTTGAAGAGGATGGTGTTCGGCAACTCCTCCAGGCCGTCGAGGGGGCGGAAGGTGTCGGTGTCGATGCCGTTGTGGATGCGGGTCATGAGGCTCCGCGGGACGTGGAACATGCGCTCGACGGCGTTGGTGGTGGCGTCGGAGACGGTGATTATGCGGTCCATGCGGCGGGCGGTGACCTCCTGCATTATCCAGGGATACCAGAGGAGGCGCCGCGCCCGCTCGTAGAGGGTGCGCGACTGGAGGATGCTGTTGCGCAGGTCGACGGAGAGCGGGTGATGGAGGGTGGCGACGACGGGACAGCCGAGGGTCTTCATGAGGAGGATGCCGTAGCTCAGGGTCTGGTTGTCGTGGATGACGTCGAAGGGCTTCTCCTGGGAGAGGCGCTTGACCTCGATGAAGGCGCGCATGCTGAAGGTGAGGAGCAGCGAAGAGATGGCGATGCGGGTGGAGACGAGCTCGTAGAGGTTGACGGGCTCGAAATGGGAGAGGGGGTGTCGGTAGTGGATGAAGTCGCGCTTGTTGTGGAAGTGGCTCCAGTAGCTGTGAGTGCGCACGTTGTGGCAGATCACGCTGTCGTCGGTCTCGGGATAGGGCGGGCCGGCGATGACGTGCACTTCGTGGCCGAGGCGGGCAAGCTCACGCGTCAGGTAGTAGGTGTAGACGCCCTGGCCACCAGAGTACCTGTTGCCCTGGTACATGATGAAGGCGATTCTCATGCCACTGCCCCCCGGTAGGACACGCACACGGAAGCAGACGCGGATCTGAGGATACGACGCGCCTGGAAACCTTTCCGTATCTTACAGGAGGGCGGGGCGTGAGTCTACTTTGCGGGGTTCGGCAGGCCGGCCAGCAGAAGCCACAGCGGGCGGACGCTGTCCGCCCCTACGACATCTGGGATGCGGGATCGCTCTCTCCGGCTACGAGGGGGAGGCCGGCCAGCAATCGCAGGTACTGGATCTCGCGATAGGCCTGCTCGGCGAGGGCGGGGTCGCCGCTCAGGATCAGGCCGGCGAGGCGCTGGCGGACGGCGTTCGCCTGGACTCTCTTTGTTGCGTCTTCATCCATGTCTGTCTCCTCCGGCAGCTCGACGCGGGCGATGGCGTCCCAGAGCCGCGGGCAATCCGTCTCGATGTGCTCGAAGCTCCACCAGGAGAGCATCGTCGCCCCCCGCTCGACGGCGGCGCGCGCCCAGCGGCCGAGCTCCTCCGGCGTCACGGCACCGTACGCCCCACCGGCCGGCGCCAGGGGGAGGGTGAGCAGCCCCTCGGCGGCGAAGGCGTCGTAGC
>DAOUEO010000152.1:0-9541 GCA_034430455.1 Dehalococcoidia bacterium
GGAACTTCAGCAGGAAGCCGCCGTAACGCGTCAGGTCGGCGGGGCCGTTCACGCCCGTATCGTTCACCACCACGCGGTCATACCAGGCGACCGCCCCCGCGAACACCAGCACCACGCGGTTGATCGCCGCCTGGTAGAGGTCGTCGATGTAGAACTTGTTCCGCAGCAGGTCGTGCAGCTGGGGCAGCGTTCGGGCGGCGGCCTGGGCGGGCAGGGCGGCGCCCGACCAGAAGTAGAGGCCGCCGGCAATCCCCGCCAGCACGAGAACGATGGATGAGGCCATGACAGGGGCGTTGACCTTGAACACCTCGCCCTCCTCTGTGAAGACGAACTGCCCGAAGCCGCCGGGGAAGCCCATCAGCCGCCCCACCTGGTCGAAGACGACGAAGCCGGCGACCACCGTCAGCACACCCAGCAGCACGATCGGCCACTTCATCGCCGCGACGGGCTCGTGCGCGTGCTCGTAGATGTGCTTGTCGCGCGGCTCGCCGCTGAAGATGCGCAGCACCAGCCGCGTCATGTAGAGCGCAGAGATGACGACGCTGATGAGGACAAGCAGGAGGATGAGCGGGTTCTGATGATGGGCAGTCTCAGCCAGCACCTCGTCCTTGGCCCAGAAGCCGGCCAGCGGCGGCAGGCCCGCCATCGCCATCGCCCCGATGGTGAAGACGGCCGCCGTAACCGGCATCCGTTTCGCCAGCCCTCCCATCCGCTCGATCTCCAGCTCGTCGGTGGCGTGGTAGACCGAGCCCGAGGAGAGGAAGAGGAGGGCCTTGAAGCAGGCGTGGGTGAGAAGGTAGAGCATCGCCGCCGTGACCATGCCCGAGCCCAGGGCCACGAACATGAGCCCCAGGCTGTTAAGCGTGGAGTAGGCGATGACGCGCTTCATGTCCGTCATCACCAGCCCCATCGTCGCCGAGAGGAAGGTGGTGATGAGCCCCACGACGGTAACGATCACCAGCGTCCCGTCCGCCGCCTCGAAGAGGGGCATCATGCGGGCCACCAGGTACACCCCCGCCACCACCATCGTCGCGGCGTGGATGAGGGCGCTGACCGGCGTCGGGCCCTCCATGGCGTCGGGCAGCCAGACGTGGAAGGGGAACTGGGCGGACTTGCCCATCGCCCCCAGCAGGATCATGATGACGCTCAGCGTCAGATATGCCTGGTCGACCTCGCCCGCATGGACGGCGGCGAAGATGTCCGACAGGTCGAAGGTGCCGACGGAGCGCCAGAGGAGGATCGCGCCGATGAGGAGCCCGACGTCGCCCAGCCGGGTGGTGACGAACGCCTTCTTCGCCGCCTCCGCCGCCGACTGCCGCTCGTGGTAGTGGCCGATGAGCAGGTAGGAGCAGATGCCTACCCCCTCCCAGGAGAAGTAGAGGAGGAGGAGGTTGTCGGCCAGGACGAGGGTGAGCATCGACGCCGCGAAGAGGGACTGGACGGCGAAGTACCAGCCGTAGCGGGAGTCGCCCTTCATGTAGCCCAGCGAGTAGACCTGGACGATCAGCGAGATAAAGCTGACGACCGCCACCATGACGGCGGCAAGCTGGTCGACGGCGAAGCCGATGCGCAGCTGGAAGCCCTCGAAGGCGACCCAATCGGTGCCGGAGCGCCCGGGCTCGAACTCGCCGCCGGAGGCGAGGGCGTCGGTGAGGTCCTTGAGGACGAAGAGGAAGACTACGAACGAGGCGAAGATGGCGAGGACGGAGAGCCAGTCGCCCTTGCGGGGCAGGTACTTCCCGACCAATATCAGGACGGCCGCCGTCGCGGCGGGGAGAGCGGGGATCAGCCACGCCTGCTCCATGCCCATCGCTACTCGACCACCATCCTAGCTACAGCCTCCAAGACCGTCTCCTCGCTACCACTTGAGCTCCCCTACTTCGTCGACGTTCGCCGTCCGCCGGTTGCGGAAGAGGCGCAGGATTATCGCCAGCGCCAGGCCGACCTCCGCCGCCGCCACGGTGATGATGAAGATGGCGAAGATAATGCCGACAAACCTGTCCGGCGAGGTGTAGACGGCGAAGGCCACCATGTTCATGCTGGCGGCGTTCAGCATCAGCTCGATGGACATGAGGATGAGGACGGCGTTGCGCCGCGCCAGCACGCCGTAGACGCCCAGGGAGAAGAGGACGGCGCTGACGACGAGGAAATGCTCCAGCGGTATCATTCCTCTTCCTCCTCCGTCCCCGCCAGAACGATCGCCCCTACCAGCGCCACCAGCAGCACCAGGGAGGCTACCTCGAAGGGCACGACCCAGGTGCGGAAGAGGGCGTCGCCGATGGCGTTGAAGCTCACCAGGGTCGGCTCGTCCGCCGCGCGGGGCCAGTCGGTGAGGACGGCCACGGCGATGAGCACGCCCATAAGGGCCAGCGCCGCGATCGCGGCCAGGGGCCACTGGCGGTTGTCCAGCGTCTGCTGCAGGTCGCGGGCGCGCGTCAGCACGAGGGCGAAGAGCAGCAGGACGGCCACGGCGCCGGCGTAGATGAGCACCTGCACGAGGGCCAGGAACTCGCTCGCCAGCAGGATGTAGAGGGCCGCCACCGCCAGCAATGTGAAGACGAGCGATAGGGCAGCGTAGGCGGCATTGCGGCTGACGACGACGCCCAGCCCGCTCAGGACGGACACGGCGGCGATGAAGTAGAAGATGACCTCGGTTACCGTCATGGCGCCACCCACGGCTCTATCTGCTTCGCCTTCGATTGGGCCAGGAGCTGCTCCAAGTCCATCACCAGGTCGGCGCGGTCGTAGCGCGAAAGCTCATGCCCCTGCCAGGTGTTGTTCATGGTGATGGCGCCGAAGTTGCAGACCTCGACGCAGATGCGGCAGCGTATGCAGCGCCCGTAGTCGAGCAGGTAGTGGCCGACGGTCTTGCGCCGCTTGCTCTTCTCCTCGGCGGCGAGCGGGTTGTCCCTCATGGTGACCGAGATGCACTCCGTCGGGCAGGCGCGTTCGCAGAGGTGGCAGCCGGTGCAGAACGGCTCCCCTACCTCGTGGTCCCAGAGCAGCAGGGGGAAGCCACGCTCCCGCTCCGACACTTCACGGTGCACAGTGGGATACTGGATGGTCACCGGCTTGCGGACCATCGTGGAAAAGGTGCCGGCAAGGCCCCTCAGAACACCGAGCATCAGGCGCCGCTCCTCAAGGTTATGGTGCGCACCGGCCCCCGCACGCGCAGGGTCGCGTAGATGACGTAGCCGGCCGCCGCCAGCGCCAGGCCCGACGTGAGCAGGAGCGTCCAGTCGGGCCAGTCGTAGACAAGGATGAGACCGTTCAGGAATATCTGGACCAGCGCCAGCGGCAGCAGGAGCTTCCAGCAGAACGCCATGAGCTGGTCGACGCGGACGCGGGGCAATGTCCCCGTCGCCCACATGATGATAAGGATCAGCAGGGTCGTCTTGGCGAAGATGAGCACGAGCTGCCACCACCATCCCAGCTCCCGTCCCAGCGGCCAGTCCCAGCCGCCGAGGAAGATGAGGGAGCCGAACACGGCGAGGGCAAACATGTTCGCGTACTCGGTGAGGGCGTAGAGGATGCTCCAGCGGATGCCGCTGAACTCGATCCAGGGGCCGCCCACCAGCTCCGACTCGGCGGCGGCGGTGTCGAAGGGCCGGCGCGTCAGGTCGGAGACGGCGCAGCTCAGGAAGATGAAGAACCCCAGCGGCTGCCAGACGACGAACGGCACCCGCCCCTGCCTCTCGACGATATCCACCAGGTTGAGGGAGCCCGCCAGCATCGTCAGCGCCAGCACGGCCATGACCAGCGGCACCTCGTAGCTGATGAGCTGGGCGGCGGAGCGCATGGCCCCCAGCAGGGCGTACTTGTTGTCGGAGCCCCAGCCCGCCACGATGTAGCCGAGGACGGGCAGGCCGGAGACGGCGATGAAGTAGAGGAGCCCCAAAGACAGCACACGCACCCCCCAGCCCTCGGTGAAGGGGAGGGCGAGAAGGGTAAGGAAGACGGGGACGAAGGTCAGGAAGGGCGCCAGCTCGAAGGCGACGCGGTCGGCGGTGGCGGGTCGCAGGTCCTCCTTCAGCAGCACCTTGATCATGTCCGCTATGGGCTGGAGGATGCCGTAGGGGCCGGTGCGCATGGGGCCCAGCCGCATCTGGATGCGTCCGATGAGCTTGCGCTCGACGTAGGTGAGCACGAGGACGACGACGACCATGAGGACGAGCACGACCAGCAGGCGCCAGAAGGCGTCGACCCAGACGTTGTCGAAGAAGTCCCCTAGCTGGCTCACCTGTCGGCCTCTCCCAGTACGATATCCACTGACCCCAGGATGATCACGGCGTCGGCGACGTAGTGGCCCACCACCATCTCCTTCAGGGCCATGAGGTTGCAGAAGCAGGATGACCTAATCTTCAGCCGGTAGGGCTTCTCGCCCCCCTTGGAGACGAGGTAGATGCCGTACTCGCCGCGGGGGTTCTCGGTGCGCATGTACACCTCCCCCGGAGGCACACGGAGCCGGCGCGGCAGCTTCTCCGGCAGAACGGGGCCCTCGGGCATCTGCTCCAGCGCCTGCTCGACGATGCGCACCGACTGCCGCATCTCCTCCATCCGCACCAGATAGCGGTCGTAGACGTCTCCGCGCTCGCCGACGGGGATGTCGAAGTCGAAGCGGTCATAGATCGAGTAGGGCTCCTCCCGCCGCAGGTCGACGGGGACGCCGGCGGCCCTGAGCATGGGGCCGGAGAGGCCGTAGTCGATGGCGGCCTCCGCCGCCAGGGCGCCGATGTCGCGGCAGCGGGCGACGAAGATCTCGTTGCGGGTAAGGAGCCGCTCGATGTCGTTGATCCCGACCCGCGTCTGCTTGCACAGCCAGCGGACGCGCTCCGGGAAGTCCGCGGGCACGTCCCAGACGACGCCGCCGGGGCGGAAGTAGCCGTACATCATGCGGTCGCCGCTGACGGACCCGAAGAGCTCCTGGATGTACTCGCGCTCGCGGAAGGCGTAGGTGAAGATGGTGCCGTAGACGCCGAGGTCGGTGGCGAAGGCGCCCACGAACATGTAGTGGCTGGTGAGCCGGTTGAGCTCCGCCAGGATGACCCGGATGTACTCCGCCCGCTCCGGCACCTCAATCCCCGCCAGCTTCTCCACCGCCATCACGTAGCACATCTCGGAGTTGAACTGGGCCAGGTATTCCGTGCGGTCCTGGTAGATGAGGCCCTGACGGTAGTCCACGTTCTCCGACAGCTTCTCGGCGCCGCGATGCAGGTAGCCGATGTGCGGCACCACGTCCACCACCTTCTCGCCGCTGACGGTGAGGACCATGCGGAAGACGCCGTGGGTGGCCGGGTGCTGGGGCCCCACGTTGACATGAATATCGATGGTCTCTAGATCGCGCTCTTCCTCAACGACCATCAGCCTATTCCTTCTTCTCCTCTCCCCCTCCATCCGCCGGGCCGGCGAGGTGCTCCCAGCCGGCGGGGATGTTCCCCACGTTGGCGACCTCCGGCCCCAGGCGCACCCCCTGCCACTCCTCGATGGGGGCGAGAGGGACATCCTTGCGCAGGGGATGGTGGTCGGTCATGTCCTCGGGCAGGAGCAGCGGCACCAGGTTGGGGTGCCCCTCGAATTCGATGCCGAACATCTCGGCCGCCTCCCGCTCGTGCCAGTCGGCCCCCCTCCAGATGGGGGTCACGGAGGCGACGCGCGGCTCTTCCTGGGGGATGCGGACCTTGACGGTGACGCTGTGCTTGCGGGTGAAGGAGTAGAGCTGGTAGACGACCTCCAACCCCTCCTCACCGTGATCGACGCCGGAGAGGCAGCGCAGGTACTTGAAGTCGAGGCGGGAGTCTTCCTTGGCCACCCGCAGGACGCGGGGGACATCCTCCCGCGCTATCGTGAGGACAACGTCCAGAGCGCCCTGGGCGGCGTCAAGGGTGACGTCGGGCAGCGCCTCTCTGAACGTATCGGCTACGGTGCCGGGTGGCAGGGGGACCGCCGGCACGTCCCCCGATTCATCATGGGTATCGCTCATCCGATCGCCTTTCGGTCCGCCATGACCTTGTTCTGCAGGGCGATGAGGCCTTCGATGAGGGCCTCCGGCCGCGGGGGACACCCGGGCACATAGACGTCGACGGGTATTATCTTGTCCACGCCCTGCAGGACGCGGTCATATCGAATGTAGGGGCCGCCGTTGGTGGCGCAGGCGCCCATCGCCAGCACCCACTTGGGGTTGGGCATCTGCTCATACAGCATCTTGACGGCCGGGGCCATCTTCTTCGTCACCGTGCCTGCCACGATCATGACGTCCGCCTGGCGGGGCGAGGCCCAAGGGATGATGCCGAAGCGGTCGAGGTCGTGATGGGACATGTAGGAGGACATCATCTCGATGGCGCAGCAGGCCAGGCCGAAGGTCATCGGCCAGAGCGAGGACTTGCGGGAGAGGGCGAGGATGTAGTCGGCCGGCGCCTGGACGACTCCCGGCAGGATCTGGCGGTAGAGCGCCTTGCCCGGCTGGACATCAACCGGACGCAGCCGCTCCGCCTCTCTCTCCTCGCTCGGCGAAAGCGGCCTCGATAGCTCAGCCGGCCTCTGGGCGCTCTCTTCCTCTACCGCCACTCCAGCGCTCCCTTCTTCCAGGCGTAGATGAGGCCGCCGGCGAGGACGGAGAGGAAGAGGACCATCTCGTAGAAGGCCGCCTCCCCCACCCCCAGGAAGCTGACGGCCCAGGGGAAGATAAACACCGCTTCGACGTCGAAGACGAGAAAGAGTATGGCATAGAGATAGTAGCGGACGTTCATCTGAGTGCGCACGCGCCCGAGGGGGAGCATGCCGCACTCGTAGGGGGTCGACTTTGCTTTGGAGGAGGAGAAGGGAGCGAGGATGCGCGCCGTGACCAACGCCGCGATTACCATGGAAACGCCGATCCCCAGCGCCACGAGAACGGCAGCGTAGTTTTCCAGCAGTGCCTGCAAAAGTATCCCGATCTAGACCAGAGGTTATCCAGTTGGAGAGGGACGGTGATGCGCCCTAGTTAGACTCCGAGCGGGAATGTTATCAGCAACGCAACTTCTAAGTCAAACCCCTAAGTCAAACCCCCAGCAAAGCCGAGACGACGAAGACCGCGGACAAACGATGACGGCGGGCAACTTGCCTATTCGGTAGGCAGGGATGCCGGCCCCAATGGTTCTAGGTGATCTGCCGCAACCGCTCGCGGAGGCCCGCCAGACGAGCCTCGGCGGCCGCCAGCTTCTCCCGCTCCCTCTCCACGACCGGCGCCGGCGCCTTGGCCAGGAACTCCCGCTTCGCCAGCTTGCCCTGCAGCCTCTCCACCTCGACCACGGCGGCGGCGATCTGCTTCTCCAGCCGCTGCCGCTCCGCCTCCAGGTCGAACATGCCTCCCATGGGAAGGACGACCTGGCTGTCTTTGAGGACCGCCGTGACGACCGCCTCCCGCGGCGCGTCGCCGGCCCGCGAGACGATGTGGAGCGGCCGCACCCGCGCCAGGGCGACGATCAGAGCCTCGCTCGCCTCCAGGGCGGGGCGCATCCCATCCGCGATCACGTACGCCTCGACGTGGCGGGCGGGCTCCACGCCGTGCTCGGCGCGGATGTTGCGGACGGCTCGTATCACATCGATAACGCTCTGGGCCTGCTCCTCCGCCTCGTCGTCCCACCACTCGCGCGCCGCCGACGGATAGGGGGCGGCGATCAGTCCTTCCGGGGAAGGACCCGGCTCGGCGAGGTGCGGCGAGAGGCCCTGCCATGCCGCCTCGGTGACGTAGGGCATGTAGGGATGGAGCAGCCGCAGGGCGGCGTCGAGGACGTGCGCCAGCACCGGCAGGGGCGAGCGGTCGCCGGCGGCCAGCCTCACCTTGGCCATCTCCAGATACCAGTCGCAGTACTCACCCCAGAGGAAGTCGTGGGCCTGACGCCCCGCCTCGCCGAGCTGGAAATCGGTCAGCGCCTGGTCGACCTCGGCCGTCACCCGGTTGAGGCGCGACATGATCCAGCGGTCCTCCAGCGGCAGCGACGGGCGGCCGTCCAGAGAGGGCTTCTCTACCCGCTCGCCGTCCAGGTGGCCGACGACGAAGCGGGCGGCGTTCCAGAGCTTGTTGGCGAAGTTGCGGGCCGCCTCCAGCTTCTGCGGCGACAGCTTCATGTCGTTGCCCGGGCTGGTGCCCGTGGCCAGGGCATAGCGGAGGGCATCGGCGCCATAGCGGTCGATGACCTGCACGGGGTCCACCACATTCCCCACGGTCTTGCTCATCTTGCGGCCCTGGTCGTCGCGGATGAGGCCGTGGAGGTAGACCTGCGAAAAGGGTATCTCGCCCGTGTTGTAGAGGCCCAACATTATCATGCGGGCGCCCCAGAAGAAGAGAATCTCGTAGCCCATCTGCATGACGGTGGTGGGGTAGAAGTAGCGCAGGTCCTCGGTGTCGTCCGGCCAGCCCAGGGTGGAATGAGGCCAGAGGCCGGAGGAGAACCAGGTATCGAGGGTGTCCGGGTCCTGCTCGATGTGCTCGGAGCCGCAGTGCTGGCAGACCTGCGGGTCTTCCAGGGTCACCGTCAGCCCCTCGCAGTCGCGGCAGTACCAGACAGGCAGGCGATGGCCCCACCAGAGCTGGCGGGAGATGCACCAGTCGCGGATGTTCTCCATCCAGTTCAGGTAGACTTTGCTGAAGCGCTCGGGCACGAACTGGATGCGCCCGCTGTTCACTGCCTCGATGGCGGGCGCCGCCAGCGGGGCCATGCGGACGAACCACTGCTTGCTGACCAGCGGCTCGACCAGGGTCCGGCAGCGCTGGCAGTGGCCGATGCTGTGGTCATACGTCTCCGTCTTGACCAGGTAGCCGCCCTCCTCCAGGTCTTTGACGATAGCGGTGCGGCATTCGAAGCGGTCCATCCCTTTGTAGGGGCCGGCAGCCTCGCTCATCGTGGCGTCGGGGGCGATGCAGACGATGGTCTCCAGCCCGTGGCGCTGCCCGACCTCGAAGTCCACGGGGTCGTGGCCGGGGGTGATCTTGAGGGCGCCGGTGCCGAAGGCGGGGTCGACCGCCTCGTCGGCGATGACGGGTATGACCCGCTCTATGATGGGGAGGAGGGCGCTATTGCCCACTATCGACCGGTAGCGCTCGTCAGCGGGGTTCACGGCCACGGCGACGTCGGCGACGATCGTCTCGGGCCGTGTGGTAGCGATGGTGATGTAGTCGCCGCTGCGCCGGCCGGCGTCGTCCAGGAGCGGGTAGCGGACATACCAGAGGTTGCCCTGCGCCTCCTGATGCTCGACTTCGAGATCGGAGAGGGCGGTATGGCAGCGCGGGCACCAGTTGATGATCCGCTCCCCCCGGTAGATGAGGCCGTCGTTGTAGAGGTTGACGAAGGTAGTGCGGACTGCCCGCTGCGGCCCCGGGTCCATGGTGAAGCGCTCGCGACTCCAGTCCGCGGAGGAGCCCAACCGCTTGTGCTGGTCGAAGATGCGGCTCCGGTTGGCCCGGACGTATTCCCAGACCCGCTCCAGGAAGCGCTCACGGCCCAGGTCGTGACGGGACAGCCCTTCCTGCGCGAGCTGCTGCTCGACCATCACCTGCACGGCG
>DAOUEO010000153.1:0-7478 GCA_034430455.1 Dehalococcoidia bacterium
CAGTCTCTTTGGATGTCCCATGGTTCACCTCCCACGTTGTCTGCAATAGGAGACGCTCGAAGAGGGGGAATGGTTCCCAGGGGCCCCTGCCCATCGGGGAAACAGGCGAGGCTTGCGCAATGCCGAGCGTTCAGGGCAAACTGGGAGTGGATCTCTGCCCCGATCCACTCCTCAAGAAAGGGGGTGACGCCATGATTGCGTTCCAGCGCAGGACCTGATTTGCCTCGCGAATGATGCACGGGCTGCATCCGTTCGGCCGAGTATCCGCGCTGGTCCGACGGCTATTCAGGCGCGTCGCCCCTGTAAAGCCCCGCTAGGACCCCACAGGCTCCCGACGTCGCCGGCCGTGATCGCCTTCATCAGGCATGGCCTGAGCGCGGCCGGCTCTTGATGACGAAAGGAGCTATTCGTGACCTTAATTCACCGTTTCTTTGCCTCTCGCTGGGGCGTCATCGCCACTGGCATCTTTATCGGTGTCCTGGCGCCGGTACTGGTGAAGGCCGGCAATCCCGGCAACATGGGCATCTGCGTGGCCTGCTTCAATCGCGACATCGCCGGGGCGCTGGGGCTGCACCGCGCCGGAGTCGTCCAGTACATACGCCCGGAGATCATCGGGCTGGTACTCGGTTCCCTCATTGCAGCGCTGGTCTTCCGGGAGTTCAAGCCCCGCACGGGCTCGGCGCCCATTATCCGCTTCCTGCTGGGCATGTTTGCCATGATCGGGGCGCTGGTCTTCCTGGGCTGCCCCTGGCGGGCATATCTACGGCTGAGCGGCGGCGACTGGAACGCCATCCTGGGCATAGCGGGCCTGATAGTGGGTATAGCCGTCGGCTCTGTTTTCCTGCGGATGGGCTACAGCCTGAGCCGCAATCGCCCCGCCTCGGCAGCGCTGGGCTGGCTTATGCCGCTGGCGATGGTCGGACTGCTCATCCTGCTGATCGCCGAGCCGGAGCTGGGGCGCGACGCCGAGGGCAATCCGACGGGGCCGATATTCTTCAGCGAAACAGGCCCCGGCTCTCAGCATGCGGCGCTGGCTATCTCCCTGATCGTTGGGCTGGGCATCGGCGTCCTGGCGCAGCGCAGCCGCTTCTGCACCATCGCCGGCATCCGCGATTTCATCCTGATGCGCGACACGCACCTGCTCAGCGGTATTCTGGCCCTGATCGCCGCCGCCTTCGTCACCAACGCGGCGCTGGGCCAGTTCCACGCTGGCTTCGATGGACAGCCTGTCGCCCATACCGAGCACCTCTGGAACTTCAGCGGCATGGTGCTGGCCGGTCTGGCCTTCACTTTGGCCGGTGGCTGCCCGGGCAGGCAGCTCATCCTCTCCGGTGAGGGCGATGGCGACGCGGCGACGTTCGCGCTGGGGATGATCTTCGGGGCTGGCTTCGCCCATACCTTTACCCTCGCCAGCTCGCCGGCCGGACACGGCGTGTACGGGCCGGCGGCTGTCGTCTTTGGACTGATCGTCTGTGTGGTCATCGGCCTTACGATGCGCGAGCCCAAGAGCGCCTAGAGGAGGTGTGATATGGCTGATATGGAAACTGTGGACGCCAGTGGGCTCTCTTGCCCGCAGCCTGCTATGATGACCAGACAGGCGGTTCTGAGGCTGGAATCCGGCACTATCGAGGTGCTGGTGGATACGGCTACCTCCCGCGACAACTGCGCCCGTATGGCGCAGGCCAACGGCTGGTCAGTAGAAGCGGAGGAGCGCCCTGAGGGCGGCTTTCGTTTGGTGCTCAAGAAATGATCTACCTGGACAACGCCGCCACCTCCTGGCCCAAGCCGCCGGAGGTCCTGCGGGCGATGAGCGAGTTCCTGGAGCTGGCCGGAGGCAACCCCGGCCGCTCCGGGCACCGCCTCTCTGTCGAGGCCGGTAGGACCGTATTCAGCGCCCGTCAGGCGGTGGCCGACCTGTTCAACGCGGCGAACCCTTCGCGTGTCATCTTCACGCTGAACGCCACTCACGCTCTGAACGTGGCACTGCGGGGACTGCTGCGGCCCGGCGACCGCGTCGTCTGCAGCGGAATAGAGCACAACTCAGTGATGCGCCCGCTGCGGGCTCTGGAGCACGAGGGAGTGCAACTAACCGTGGTGCCCTGTGCCCCGGATGGGTCGCTTGATCCGGCCGAGCTTGCCCGCGCCGTCCTCCCGGGGACCCGCCTGGTCGTCCTCGTCCACGCCAGCAACGTTATAGGGACGATACTGCCGGTCGGCGAGGCGGCCGCGATCGCGCACGCCGCCGGGGCACTGCTCCTGGTCGACGCGGCGCAGACGGCGGGCGTCCTGCCGATAGACGTGCAGGCCCTGGGGATCGACCTCCTGGCGTTCACCGGACACAAGGGGCTGCTGGGGCCGCCGGGCACGGGCGGACTCGTCATCGGCGAGGGCGCAAGTGTGGCAGAGATGGAGCCACTGGTGCGCGGCGGTACGGGTAGCCGCTCCCAGCACCAGGAGCAACCAGACGACCTGCCTGACAGGTACGAGAGCGGCACCCCCAACGGCGTCGGGATTGCCGGGCTGGCGGCGGGTATCCGCTTTCTGACGCAGCGCGGCGTCGAGTCGATCCGGGCGGAGGAGATGGCGGCGGCGCGCGCCCTCGGCGAAGGGCTGGCGGATATCCCCGGCGTCGAGGTCTACGGCCACGCCGACATGGAGCGGCGTACGGCGGTCGTCTCGTTCACTATCGCCGGGCGCCGCGTCTCCGAGATCGGGCAGCGGCTGGACGAGGAGTTCGACGTGCTCTGCCGCGTGGGTCTGCACTGCGCGCCCGCCGCCCATCAGACGATCGGCACTTTCCCTGAGGGCACGGTGAGGTTGGCGCCGGGAATGTTCACGACGATGGATGATATCCGAAGGGCGGTTGAGGGCGTGCGGGAGATAGCGAAGGGCTGATGAAAGGGGTATTCCTGTTCTACACCAACTCAGCAGCCTTCCACGCGGAAAGGGTACTCAAGCGCGCCGGGCTGTCCGTGAAGTTGATCCCCACGCCGCGCCAGTTCTCGAGCGATTGCGGGATCTCCCTCCGGTTCGACTGGAACGAGGCCGAGCGGTCGCGGGCGCTCCTCGCCGAGGTGGGCGTGGAGCATGCCGGCCTGCACCAGATGTAGTGGCCGATCGCCGGATTCCTCACCCCAGCTCGACCTGGAAGCGGTCGCGGAAGCGACTGAGGACATCGAGCACCGGCCGTCCCAGCGCCAGGATGAGGGCCAGGTTGGCGACGGCCCGCCAGATGTCCCAGCCGGCCGAGGTCAGAAGATAGAACGACCAGTAGTGCCGCAACGTCTCGCCCAGGCTCTGGCCCGGTTGCCAGGAGATCCCCTCGCCGACGGCCATGACCGGCCAGAACCATAGGTTCATGACAGCCCCGAAGAGGAAGCCCCAGGCGACCCCGAAGGCCGCCAGGACAGCCATCTCCAGGGAGCGGCGCCGGCAGAGCTTCCCGCGCAGCGTTCCCAGCCAGCCGGCGGTCATCCCCACCCAACCGGCGACGAAGACCTGGAATGGCATCCAGGGCCCGAATCCCCCTATGGCAAAGGCGGAGACGAAGAGGGAGCCCGCCCCCAGGAGGAAGCCGAACCGCGGCCCAAAGACGTATCCCCCCAGGATGACCGCGAAGAGGAAGGCAGTCGCCCCCGCCGGCAGCGTCGGGATGCGGAGGGCCGCCGCGACCATCATCAGCGTCGCCAGCGCCGAGGCGGTCTTGGCGTTCATCCCCTGCCTTGCCAGCTCGAGGACGAACAGCAGCAGCGTCAGGGCGAGCACCAGGCCGAAGATCAGCGGCGCGTCCTCGGAATGGGGGCTGGTCATCGCCGTCTCACGCGGCGCCCGGGTGAGGAACAGGGGATAGAGGAACGCCGACAGCCCGATCAGGCTGATGACCGCCAGCGTCAGCCCCGACCACAGCTCCGCGCTGAGGACGCGGCCGGCGCCCGCGGCCGTCCAGGGCCTGCCTTGAATTGCCGCCTCTCTAGCCACCGGCCCGCCTCCTGACGAGTACGACCGCCGTCGCCAGCAACACGGCCGCCACGCCGGCAAAGGCGACGAGCGGCCACGGGAAGCCGGAGTCTTCGTCGCGCTGGGATGTCTCTGAGTCTGCCCGCTGCGCCGCCGATTGCTGGGGTGTCGCCCCCAGCACCAGCGACTGCGGCGTCGGTGTGGCCGCTGTCGCCTGGGGGCTTGCCGCCGCGCCGGTTTCCACCGTCGTCGCCGGCATGGCCGTTATGGCTTCGGCGGCGGGAGGCGCTGCGGGCTGCGTGGTGGGCGGGGGCGGCTCTGTCGGCGGTGGGGGAGCGCTGGTCGGGCTTGGGGGAGGGCATATCTCCTCGAAGGCGAGCAGCGCCGGCGTCGCCCCCTCTCCTGCGTTGCCGGCCCCCCACGCCCAGCCGTCCACATCTCCGTCGTGGACCTTCCGCAGCGACGACCCGGCGGTCGCATACCGCCACCGGCCGTCTTCGAGGGCATAGTAGGCCCAGTACCGGCAGCCAGCTCCGTGGCACTGACAGAAGCAGTCGTTGGGGTTGTCGCAGCCCTCGCCGGCGATCTTGCACACCGCCGCCCCCGCCCCCGTGCCCCACAATACGAGGGGGAGGCCGGAGCGCCTCAGCAGCTCGGCGCCGCTTATCTGCTCCTCGGCGAACTCGATGCAGCGGCTCACTGTGCTGCCGTCGCTGAAGGTGACGACAAGGCCCGCGCGGTTCGGCTGGTCTGCCGCCGCGCTCCCGCTCCCCAGCGCGATCCACGTCGCGAGCACGACGCCCAGCAGCAGGGCTCCCCCCGACACGACCCGAATGAGTCTCACTCCTCCGCCGTCATGAGCTGGAAGCACCGATCTCCTCCATCTCCTTCGCCGCCAGCACGTCTTCGACGGTCAGGTAGCGGCCGCCGAAGAGCTTGTTCACCTGGGTGCTGAAGGTAAGCGACTCGGTCAGGACGTCGCGCGTGGGCCCTTCCGCCGCCACCTCGCCCTCCGCCAGCAGGACGACCCTGTCCGCGCAGCTCCCCACCAGCTCCACGTCGTGGCTGGCAACGACGACTGTGCACCCCTCGCGGCAGCGACGCCGCAGGTTGTCTATCAAGAGCCTCTTGGTCTCGTAGTCCATCCCCCGCGTCGGCTCGTCGAGGAGGACGACGGGTGGCCGGCCCACCAGCATGGCGGCCAGCGCCGTTCGCTGGCGCTCGCCGGCGCTGAGGTCTCGGGGATGCGCCCGCCGCAGCGACTCCAGCCGCCACTCTGCGAGCGCCTCCGCCACGCTGCCCTCGCGGCCCGTGCCTTTGAGGGTGTCGGCGATCTCTCCTTCGACGGTGTCGTGGAACAGTATCGAAGCCGGGTCTTGAGGCACCAGCGCCACCCGGCGTGTCATCTCCTCGGTGCTGCTGGCGGACACGTCCTCGCCGAGAACGGAGACCGTCCCCTTGCGCGGCGTCAGCAGGCCGACGAGCGACCGCAGCAGGCTCGTCTTTCCGGCGCCGTTCCTGCCCATGAGGGCGAGGACCTGGCCGGGGTAGGCGTGAAGAGATACGCCTCTTATCGCGTCAGCGTCTCCATAAGAGAGATGCGCCTTCTCCACGACTACGCCGGCCCGACCGTTCCCCGCGTCCGACGGCGTATCTGATGGTGGCGGCGGGGCCGAGCGCCTGGCGAAGGGCTTCCCCTCCCGGACGGACAGCGGCAGCGGCGCCCATCCCAGCGCCCGGCCGACGCGGGCCACCGGTGGCGCGAGGGGCAGCCTCTCCATCGCCCGGCGCACGGGGTAGGAGGCCAGCGAGCCGTCTCCCGGCAGGTACAGCACCCGGTCGACGTACTGCACGACCCGCTCCAGCCGGTGCTCCGCCATGACTATCGTGAGGCCGAGGTCGCTGTTGAGCCGCTGCACCGCGGTCAGCACCTCCTCCGCCGCCTGCGGGTCGAGCTGCGATGTCGGCTCGTCGAGGACGAGCACCCGCGGCTGCGCCGTCAGCACGGCGCCGATGGCGACGCGCTGGAGCTCGCCGCCGGAGAGCGTGTCGAGGCGGCGCCGTCGCAGGTGGGCGATGCCGAGGACGTCCAGCACCTCCTCCACCCGCTTACGCATCGTCAGCCGGGGCACCCCCATGTTCTCCATGCCGAAGGCGAGCTCGTCCTCAACGACGTCCGCCACGAACTGGCTCTCGGGGTCCTGGAACACCAGGCCGACCTTTCGCGCCAGCTCCCGCGGCTGGTGGTCCAGCGTGTCTTCGCCGTCCACCGACACCCTTCCCGCGAAGCTGCCCCCGTGGAAGTGGGGCACCAGGCCGTTCAGGCAGCGCAGGAGGGTCGACTTGCCGCCGCCGGACGGCCCCACGACCAGCACCGCCTCGCCCTCGGCGATCGACAGGCTGACCCCGCGCAGCACAGGCGCGGCCGCCTTCGGGTAGGTGAAGCTCAGTTCCTCGACCCTAATCATCCTCGTCCTCCCGTCTTCCGCCGTTCCGCGCCGTCGAAACCAGCGCCGGGGCGAGCAAGAGGAGAAAGGCGAGCGCCCCCAGGGGATGAAAGGCGGGCGCCGTTACGCTGGGATAGGGAATGTACGTGGCGTCGCCCGCATCCAGCAGGCGCAGCAAGATCAGCAGCGCCATAGAGAGCGACGCGCACCCCACCACCAGACCGTCCCGCCCCGTCCAGGGCTCGTGAGAGTAGCGGCTGCCACCCGCCCCCGCTCCCTGTACGCGGACGGCGAGGCCCACCAGGACAACCCCGAACGTCATCGCGGCGCCGGCTGCCAGGGGCGCGCCGCTGTAGTAGAAGTAGGCGAACGCTCCACACGCCGCCAGACCGAGCCCCCCGACCGACAAGGGGACTGTCCAACGGTTCCTCCCCCGGGCCGCCGGGTCGAGGCTGCCGAAGCCGCGGGCATCGAGGGACTCCGCCCGCTGTAGGGAACGCTCCAGCGCGCCCGCCAGCACCGGCACGGTAAGGCCGGCGAGGCTCCGCAGCCCCCTTACCGCCCGGCCCCGCAGCCGCTGCGCCTCCATCACCGCCCGCGCCTGACCGACGGCCTGCGGTATCAGCAGCACGGACACCGTGATCACTACCCCCATCTGCTTGAGGGCGGACGGCATGAGGCGCAACAGCCGGTAGTGGTCGACGCCGACGTTGAAGGCGGCGGCGAACAGGAGCAGGGCCATCAGGCGCAGGGCGCGGTCGATCGCGTACAGGAGGGATTCGGCGGTCGCCGCGCCTCCCAGGGTCACGCCGCCCAGCCAGCCGGGGAAGGTCAGCCGGGGGAGCTCAAACAGCACCGTGGAGCCGGCGCTCCCCGTCAGCAGGTTGAACGGTATGCTGAGCAGGGCGAAGAAGAGCCCGACCTTTATGATCAGGCCGTAGACCCGCTGCCGGGCGTTCCCGGGGATCGACGCATACACCGTCAGCCCCACCAGACAGGCGGTCGCCAGGTAGAGGGGGTTCGAGGTCAAGAAGACGGCGATCGAGGCTGCCGCCAGCCAGGCCAGCCAGGCGC
>DAOUEO010000154.1:0-4817 GCA_034430455.1 Dehalococcoidia bacterium
CGGGTGTCTTGCCGGCAGACGGCCCCAGCTCTGACAGCGTGGACCGTCTTCTCCTTTAGATGGGGGATGGTCTGCCGGCGTCGGCGGATAGCGCCCCGGAGGCCGCCCTGCCGGAAGCGGCGCCGGTGCCGCCTCCGCCTCCGCCTCCGATAGCGACGCCGATGCCTGCGGTAGCGCTGCCGGTGGTTCCTGCGCCTTTGCCTACGGAGCCGCCGCCGGTGCTGCCCACGGTGCCGCCACCAACGCCGACGCCTCTGCCGCCTCCGCCGCCCACGCCGACGCCGACGCCTCTGCCACCACCGCCCCCGGCGTCGCTCTCGGGCTTCGAGGCGGACATCCTGGCGGGGATCAATGGCCAGCGCGTCGCCGCCGGTCTGGCGCCGCTGCAGCTCGATTCGAACCTGGTGATGGTGGCCCGAGAGCGCTCCAACGACATGGTGCAGAAGGGCTACTTCGGGCACGTCAGCCCCACCGGCGACACCGCCTTCTCGGTCATGGATCGCTACGGCATCCCTTACGCTTGGGCCGGCGAGAACCTGGCGCGCAACAACTACCCTGACAATGAGAGCGTGGCCGTGGCCCTGCGCGACTGGATGGCCAGCCAGGGCCACCGCGACAATATCCTCGGCATCAATTACCAGACGGTCGGCGTAGGCGCCGCCGTGGATGGGGCGGGGATGAAGTACTTCACCCTTGTCTTTGTCGGGTTCTAACTCCTAGGCACACCTCGCCTGCGGAGGGCGGGATTCGAGAGGCTCAAGGGCGCCCGCGGTCATCTGCCGCGGGCGTCCGCTATCATGCCGTGCGGCGCAACGCCTCTAGTGGGGGGCTACAGGTCGACGAAGTAGAAGCTGCAGGCGAGGTCGATCAGTTCGTGGGACAGCAAGGGCGACTCGTCGCGGTAGTTGGCGATGGACTCGATCAGCTCGACGATGTCGCGGGGGTGACACCCCCGGAACCCTCTTCCCGCCCGAGCGTAGTGCGTCTCCAGCAGGTAGTCGATCGCCTCGTCGGGGCAGGAGATCTCCTTGGACTGGCAGACGTGCCTGAATATGCGGATGAAGTTCTCCTGAGTGGGGTCGGGCATCTCGATCTTGTGCCTGATGCGGCGGAAGAACGCCTCGTCCCCCAGTTGGCGCGGCGGCAGGTTGGTGGAGAAGACGAGCAACAGATCGAAGGGCATCTCGATCGTGTCGCCCGTGTGCAGCGTCAGATGATCGATGCCCTGCTCCAGCGGCAGGATCCAGCGGTTGAGGAGCTCCTTCGGCTCAATCAACTGCCGGCCGAAGTCGTCGATGACCAGGACGCCGCCGCTCGCCTTCGCTTGCAGGGGCGCCACGTAGAACTTGGAGATATCGGAGTAGGATAGCTCCAGGTCATGGAGGCCCAGCGAGCCGCCCGCTATGACCACGGGGCGCAGCGCTCTCACCCAACGCCGGTCGCGTCGCCGTTCACCTCCCTGCGTCAGCGCCGCCGGAGGCATCTCCTCCTGTCTCCGGTCGACGGGCGCCTCCTCCGGCATCTCCACGTGCACGCGGGCGTCGAACATCTTGATGATGTGGCCGTTATACTCGAAGGCGTAGGGGATAAGGACCTGGCCGGGGAGCATCCTGCCGATGGTGGCGGCGGCGGTGCTCTTCCCGTTCCCCGATTTCCCGTAGAGGAGCATCGACCTCCCCGAGTTGACCGCTGCCCCCAGCGCGTTGTGCGTCGTCTCATCCAGGATCAGGTGCGAGAGCGCGTTCCTTATGATCGCCTTGTCGACGTGCAGCCCGCGCACCGACTGTCGATACTGGACATCGACGTACTGGTCGAAGGAGACCGGCGCCGGCCCGTTGTACTGGTTTCGCTGCAGCACCTCCTCCGCCTTCTCCGTTCCCTTGCCGCTCAGGGCGTACTTGTACTGGGACTCGCTGGCCCCGCCCGTGCCCACAACCTCGACGAATTGCTCGTGTTTCAGGAACTCGAGCAGCTCTTCGACCACGGCAAAGGGTAGGGTCATATGGGAGGCTATCTCGCGGGCCAGTGGACGCCCGGCGAAGTAGATGCACTTGATGCAGAGGTCGAGGAGGAGCCCGGAGTGGAGGCCGGTATCCTCGACGTTCTGAGGTTGAGGGGCGAAGACGACAGGCGGCGTCAGCCGGTGCTCTTCGATGATGTTCAGCGTATCTGTCTGTTGCATTCGTCCCTTCCTGCTAGATCCCTCTCCGCACAACCGGCGTCGCTCGGGCCCCTGAGCCCCTTCTAGCCGGCCAGCAGCAGCTCCCGGGTGATGTCGCCCCAACTAAACATAACGGCGGACAGCGAAGTGGCCGGCCCGAAGCACGCCTCGGATCGCCACCCGTCTAGCACCGTCTCCAGTCGCATCGGCGCCGGCCCGTCGTTATAGAAGTCACTTGGACGCAAGACGCCGAAGCTGGCCCGCGCGATCTCCTCGTTCTGGGGCCCCAGGATGGCGATGGCGAAGGTCACATAGTCCAGGCCGTACGGCCGTCGCATCTGTCCCATCGTCTCGCGGCACCAGTCAAGGATGACCTGGCTTGTCTTCTCCGGCGCCAGTCCGGCGTTCTCTGCGCTTTCCAGCCCCCAGTGGCTGTGGTAGAGGCCGATTCCCGCTTCAATGGCTTCCCGGACCTTGGGATCCATCGCCCCTCGGCGAAGACGCCGGATCAGTGGCTGCAACATAACGGAGTCATCCTCCGATGGTTGTCCAAAGAGAAAGGCACCCCGGATGGCAGCTCCGCTGCCAGCACGAAGCGCCCGTTTCCCGATGGAAGTATCGGCAGAAACTGCTCCCATCGTGAGATATGACCCGTCGGGAAAGGCGCGACTCCCCTACGCACGTAGGTAGAGCAGCGTGTTGAAGAACCGGCAGGAGCGGGGGTACAGATGGCCGAGGCGTCGAGGGCTTCCTCTCAGCAGCCTCAGAGGGAGACAAAGCGAGGAGGGCCGATTCTCCCGGCCCTCCTCGATCGACTGTCAGAGTCTTGGCTACCTGCGGTCCTTCGCCCTACCTGGGCCCGTTCCGCTGTCCCGCTCCCGCGCTGTCGCGCAACGTCCGCAGGGCGGTCAGCGCGCTGATGGTCACGAGGACGAAAGCCGTTGCCGCCAGAGCAGCCCACCCTCCGCCTTCACCGTCCCCCGTGCCGGTGCTGGGGAGGATCTGCGCCTCGGGCACGGGCAATAGTGCCGGCGGCGTCCTCACGATCGGGCTCACCTCCGTGACCGGCGTTGGTGTCGGCGTGACGCTCGTCGGTGTCGCGGTTGACTCCGGCGTGGGGGTGGAAGTACGGCGGCGATAAGGTGTGTTCGTTGCCTTGGGCGTGTCGGTCGGCGGCGGCGGCGTGTACGTTCCCGTCGGAGTGGCGGTAGGCGTGTCCGTCGGCGTCGGTGTGGACGTATCCGTCGGTGTCGGTGTCGACGTATCCGTCGGTGTCGGTGTCGACGTGTCGGTTGGCGTCGGTGTCGACGTGTCGGTAGGTGTCGGTGTCGACGTGTCGGTAGGTGTCGGTGTCGACGTGTCGGTAGGTGTCGGCGTCGACGTGTCCGTTGGCGTCGGTGTCGACGTATCCGTCGGTGTCGGTGTCGACGTGTCGGTAGGCGTCGGTGTCGCCGTGTCGGTAGGTGTCGGCGTGTAGGTAGGTGTCGGCGTCGACGTGTCCGTTGGCGTCGGTGTCGACGTCTCAGTTGGCGTCGGCGTGTCAGTAGCCGGCAGGCAGTTGTAGAAATCGAACCCGCCTTGCGATACGTTCTCTACCAGCGTCACGTCGTAGCAGGCGTCGGCAGGGGGATGCGTCTGCAACCGGCCCACGCTCAGGTCCTCGCAGACCTCATAGTCTCCCGGCAGGAGGCTGTAGAAGCCGTACGACCCGTCGGCGCCCGACTGCGTGCGACGGATCTCGCTGCCGCCCTGCTTGAGGACGATGTCTACACCCGCAAGCGCCGTGTCGGCCCCGCCGATTCCATCGCACTCCGGGTCGTCGTACTTGTGGCCGTAGATGTCGGCGCAGATATTCAGCACTTCCTGCGATATCTCGTCAAAGATGTCGGGCAAGTCCGACGCCTCCTCCACGTTCGTGTAGTCGCCCGGCGGGCTCTCGGCGATATCTACGAGGAGGTCATGGTCGAGTTCCTGGGGGTTGCAGGACTCAGGAGGACAGAGCTGATCATATGTGGGACCGCAGGTCGTCTCATCGCCGATGCCGATCGTGTACACCGTGTCGGCCGCGGCGTGAAGGCCGGGGATGGCGGCGATGGTGTTCGCCCGCCGCGTGTGCGTGTTGGGGCAATAAGTCCCCGATGTCGCGTCTCCTGTCTCGTAGTTCCTGCCGTCGGAGAGAAGGAGGACGACCCTGTAGGAGTCGCTGTGCACATGGGCGTTCAGGTCGCTGGTTGCCATCGTCATCGCCGGCGCGATGTAGGTGTCCCTCTGGGATGGGGGATCGGCGATGCCGTTGATGGCTGCCCGCACAGCGTCGGCGTCGCTGCTGAGCGCGATGACGCGGCTGGCGGTGCCGCCCCCGAAGGTGATCACCTCGACGTGGCTGTCGCCGAGGGTGCTACTCCCCGAGCCGCCGGCTATCTCGTCGACGAGCGCCAGCGCGGCGTCTTTCGCCCAGTACAGGCGTGTGTGACCGCCGCTGTAATTCGTTACCATGCTCCCCGACCGGTCGATGATGATGACCACGTCCAGGTCTTTCACCTTCAGACATTCGGGGGGTGTTGTGGGCGTGGCCTCCACTATCGCCGAAGCGCCGGGCGCCCGTCCCGCGCCTAGAGAGGTCAAGAACAGCAGTATCCCCAAGGCGACGGCGCTC
>DAOUEO010000155.1:0-2374 GCA_034430455.1 Dehalococcoidia bacterium
GCAGGCAGACCACCGCCGGAGGCGTTGTGTGCGCTGGGCGGCGTCGGCGTGGTGGCCGCAACATGGGCGTCTTTCTTCCCACCCGCCCGCCCACAGATGTTATTGAATTCCAAGGGGACACCCCTTGGAACCCCGGCAAAGGGGCTTCGCCCCTCTGCACTCCCCCAGAGTTCTGTCAGGCTATTCTCAAGGCTCGATCTGGACTTCGCCGCCGGTCCTCTCCAGCAGCAACGCCGCCGCCTCGCCGCGCCGGTCCTCGGGCACGATGACGCGGCAGCTCGTCCCTGACACCCCGAGGAAAGAGGTGGCGTCGGCAGGCTTGACCATCGCGGGGACGCCCTCGTTGCGCAGGAGCTCGATCCACATCTCGGCGGTTAGCTGGTCGGGCGCGGTTGTCAGCTCAACCCACTTCATGGGAGTCTCCGGGTCCCGCCACGGGGGCGGTCCTGTCGACGGGAACTCTACCGGAAAAGGAAGTGGGCAGCAATTGCTGCCCACTTCTCAGACTTGTGTTGCTTCTGGTTCCTATTCTTTCGGCGGCTGGGCCGGCCACTCATTGACCAGGCCGCTGGTCGCCTTGGAGATAGAGGTGGAGACGTTGTCCACCGTCCAGGGCTGCTCGCTCTCGACGGACGCTACTATCTCGGGTTCCGAGTAGAGGCCAATGAAGCCAGCCCGTACCAGGAAGTTGCGGCCGTTAACGTTCGCCGCCTCGTCGGTGCACAGCCAGGCCACGAATGGTCCGATCTGCTCGGGAACCTGCTTCTCCAGCTGCTCCAGCATCTTCAGGCCCGCCTCACCGGCCCGCTCGGCCTTGGCGCGCATATCGGGGCTGAGGGTCATGCGGGTGGCCGCCATGGGCCGGATGGCGTTGCAGCGCACACCGTAGCGACCCATCTCGCGGGCGATGGTGCGGGTGAAGCCGACGATGCCCTCCTTGGCGGCGGCGTAGTTCGCCTGGCCGACGTTGCCCAGGCCGGACGTGGACGAGGTGTTGATGATCACGCCGCCCTTGCGCTCCTGGCGGAAGTAGGCGCAGGCGGGCTTGGTGATGTTGTAGTGGCCCCGCAGGTGGACGGCGATAACGGCATCCCACTCCTCCACCGCCATGTTGAAGAGCATGCGGTCGCGGAGGATGCCGGCGTTGTTGACGATGATGTCCAGCCGCCCAAAGGTGTCGAGGGCGAGCTTGACCAGCTTCTCGCCGGTCTCGGTCTCGACCACGTTGTCGTAGTTGGCGACCGCCTGGCTGCCCATCTTCTTGACCTCTTGGACGACCTCCTCGGCGGGGGTCGCTTCGGAGCCGCTGCCGTCGACGGCGGCGCCTACGTCGTTGATGACGACGAGCGCGCCTTCCGATGCCAGGGCCAGCACCTCGCCGCGGCCGATCCCGCGACCGGCGCCGGTTACGATGGCTACCCTGCCCTTTAGCCTGTCACCCATTTTGGTCCCTCCTCTGTGTTTGTATTTGGGTTGGTTCAGTGGTTCACGCAAGCTGGTTTATAACCGATAGTGGGTTTCGGCGCAAGTACCTGTGTTCGTTCAGCGTAGGGAAGGCGGCTCGCTGTCGACCCACGAGGCGATCCGAGGAGCGTCCGTGGCCTGCCGCAATGACCAGCACAGTTTCCGGGGGCAGGCCGACCGAACCGCTCATTTCCGGGGATGGCGGTTGTGACCTCTCCGTTCGCTCGCTCGGCGCACTTTGTTGTCCCCCTCCCAGCCAGATGGTACAATCGGGCTCGCCATCACCTCTGAGGAGTCGCGGATTGCCTCCCAGGAAAGTCCTGCTGCGCGTGCCCGCCACCTCGGCCAACCTCGGCCCCGGCTTCGACTGCCTGGGGCTGGCCCTCGATCTGTGGGCGCAGTTCACGCTGGAGGCGCGCGACGCCCCCGTGCCCCCGCCGGATGACCCGCTGCTCGCGATGGCGCTGGACGCCGTCGCCGCCTACTACGCCGCTGCCGCTGTCGAGGCGCCGACGGGCCTCTCCATCGCCTGGCAGGGAGACATTCCCGTGGCGCGGGGTCTGGGCGCGAGCGCCGTCGCCCGCGCGGCCGGCCTCGTGGGGGCCAACGCTCTCGCCGGCGGCCCCCTGGGTCTGGAGGAGATCCTCCCCCTGGGCGCCGAGCTTGAGGGCCACGCAGACAACATCGCCCCCGCCCTCTTCGGGGGGCTCCAGGTGGCGGTGTGGGACGGACAGAGGGTGACGCACGTGGCGGTGCCGCCGCCGCCGCGGCTCAAGGTCGTCCTCCTCGTGCCGGAGCGCACGATGCCCACGGACGAGAGCCGCCGCCTGCTGCCCTCGCCCGTCGCCCGCGAGGACGCCGTCTTCAACGTCGGGCGCGTCGCCCTTCTCGTGGCGGCGCTGGCGGCGGG
>DAOUEO010000156.1:0-4007 GCA_034430455.1 Dehalococcoidia bacterium
CTCGTGCTGACCCCCGACCGGACGGGCTGGGACGGCTACGGCCTCTTCGCGGTGCGTGTCCTGGCGACCCTGGCGATCGCGGTGGTCTCCTATCAGCTCGTCGAGATGCCGATCCGCCGCGGCGCCTTCCGGCAGTGGAGGGTGTCGTGGACGCTCGCGCCCGCGGGTGCCGCCTGCCTGGCCGTTGGCCTCGTCCTCGTTACCCGAGGCGGCGCGCCGGCCTTCTCCCTAGCTACCTCTCCCTCGAGTGTCATGCCCCTGGATAGCCTGATGTCCCAGTCGGACGTCGCGGGCGTGGCCGTCTCGCGGCCCATACGGGTCATGTTGGTGGGCGACTCGGTCGCCCTATCGATGGGCTGGGGGCTCGAGCGGGAGGGGCCGGCTGCCGGCCTTTCCGTATGGAACAAGGGAGGCCTTGGCTGCGGCTTCTTGCCCGGCGACGAGGAGCTCGACGCCCACGGCAAGTGGTCTGCCACCAAGAAGGAGATTTGTCGGGAATGGCGCGGTGTGTGGTCGTCCGATGTGGACGAGTTCCAGCCCGACGTCGTCGTCGTCCTCTTTGGCCCCTGGGACACCCTCAACCTGAAGGTGGGCGGCCGCCTGCTAAAGGTCGGCACCCCGGAGTGGAACGACTACGCCCTTGAGGAGCTGGGCCATACCGTCGACGTGCTCTCCGCTCGTGGCGCCGAGATCATGCTTCTCACATCGCCCTGCCTCAACCCTCCCGACCTGGGGCTCGACGCGGCGGAGGAGATCCGGGTCAATCCCCAGGCCGTCGACGAGCTCAACGACCTCTACCGGGAGTTCGCGCTGCAGCATCCCGATCGGGTTGTCGTCGTCGACCTGAACAGCTATGTCTGCCCGGGAGGCGAGGATGACGATGTCGCCATCGACGGCGTCGGCCTGCGCGAGGACGGCGCCCACTTCACCCCCGAGGGCGCCGACATCGTGGCGCGCTGGCTGATGCCGCAGATCATCGCCGCCGTCCCCGAGGGCCGCGCGACGACCCCCGGCGCCGGCGCATCCGAGGGCGCGAGCGATGAGGCGGAGTCCCCGGCTTACTCGCTCGATCTGGGGTGGGCCTCTGCGTTCACTCCTGCTCTTCGGGGAGAGTAGAAGAGCAGGGCGGAGTCTTGCTCCCCGCCCTGCCGCGTTTTCCGATTCCAGTGTCCGCTCTAGCCGTGCAGCGCCTCCGCGACGTCCGCGAGCCCCAGCTCCTCCAGCTTGGCGCGGCTCGGCTTGGTCGTCTCCTGGTCCCAGTCGCAGGCGTCGAGGAACTCCCGCTGGAGGGTGTCGGCGTCGAGGGCGAAGCCCGCGTGAGGGCCCGCCTCGAGGGGCGGACTGCCGATGAGCCGGCCCGGCACCTTGCGCTGGGCGGGGTTGTTCCCCTCGCGGACCTCGAAGGCCATGCGCAGGTTGGCGATCCGCTCGCCGGCCTTCTTCAACTCTTCGAGCGTCATGTCCCAGCCGGTCGTGGCGTTGATCCACTCGTGGATCTGGTCGTTGGGGCCGCACATCGTCACGAACAAGCAGAGCCCTGTGCTGTTGACCACGTGCAGGTACTCGGCAGCGACCTTGTGGAACTCAGCCCGCCCGCCCGCCTGCCCCCTCTCGGTGACAGGCTTGCCGGCGTTCCAGCCGGGGCAGGCGCTGTTATCCCATTGGGTGTGCCGCGCCGGCGTGGGGTCGAGCTTGTAGGTGGTGAAGTACTCCGGCTGGAGCTTGGCGTCGTGCATCGGCAGCTCCTCGCCCCCGATCTCCATCGCGAACGGCTCCGACCGGGGCCCGATGCGCTCCGCCGCCTTGCGGACGCCGTCCGCGAGGACGTCGCCGAATCCCTCCCGCTTGACCATCTTCTCGAGCATCGCCATGGCGGCGCCGGTATTCCCCCAGCGCAGCTCAATGCCGTCGGTGTCCTCTTTGGTGATGACGCCGTTCTCATAGCACTCCATGGCGAAGGCGATGGTAGCGCCGGCCGCGATCGTGTCGAGGCCGTAGGCGTTGCAGAGGTGGTTGGCGTACTGTAGGGAGTCGATGTCGGCGTTGAGGATCATCGACCCGAAGCTGGCCGCCGTCTCATACTCCGAGCGGTGGGTGTGGCGGGGGTAGGGATACTTGGGGTTCTCCGACTCCGGCGTCTCGGCGCCGCAGGCGATGGGGCAGTGCCAGCAGCCGTAGGGCCTCTCCATCTTGGCCGCGATGGCCGCCCCGGTGAGTTCCGCGCCCTGGGGGAAATCGACAGGCCCCGCGCCGCCCCAGTTCATGACGGGGGAGTCCCCGGACATGGCGGACGAGTTGACGACGCCCGCGGTGCCGAATTTGTGGAAGAAGCCGACAAGGGGTTGGACAAAGCCGTCCAGGGCGGCCCGAACCTTGGCCTGCGCCTCCTTGTCCCGCGCCAGGATGGCGGCCCGAGCGGACACGGCGACCACCGCCTTCACCCTCTTCGAGCCCATCACGGCGCCCAGGCCGCTGCGGGCGGCCACGCGCCCGTGGTCGTTGCAGATGCCCGCCATCAGGGACAGCTTCTCGCCCGCGGGCCCGATGCAGGCGATGGCGGCCCGCTTGCCGTGCCGCTCCTTCAGCTTCTCCTCGGCGGCGATGGCGTCCATGCCCCAGAGGTCGGAGGCGTCCATGAGCTCGACCTTGTCGTCGTCGACGAGGAGGTACACCGGCTTGGCGGAGATGCCGCTGAGCAGGACGCCGTCCCAGCCGGCGTTCTTCAGCCAGGGGCCGAAGTCGCCGCCGCCGTTGGCGTCGCCCCAGCCGCCGGTCTTGGGGGACTTGGCGACCGCCTGGAAGCGGTTGCCGAAGAAGGGCGTGCCCGTCAGCAGGCCGGGCATGAGGCCCAGGACGTTCTCCGGCCCCAGAGGGTCCGCGCCCTCAGGAATGCGGTCGAAGAGCAGCCGCGCCCCGATGCCGTAGCCCCCCAGGTACTTGCGGTAGAACTCCGGCGGGAAGCTCTCGCTCTCTACCGCCCCCGTGCTCAGGTTCACACAGAGAATCTTGCCGTTGAAAGCCTTCTCCCCGCTCGATATCACAGTTCACACACCAATCTGAATCCAACTTGGAATGAGCGGTTCACATCCTTATGCCGCAGGTAATGAGACCGTCCCACTCGCCTATAGGCTTGTTCGAGGTCAGGACGAATACGTTTCTCCCGTCATCATCCTTGTGAGCGATCGTCACTTCGCCCGCAAGCTCGTGCGTCTCGCGGTCGATGACGAACGTCAAGCCGTCCGTTTCCTCGACCAGGTCCGATTCTCGGACCGTGTCGACGATCAGCCCCAGCGACGGGTCGCAGCAGCCCGTGAACTGAAGTTCGATGCGAACGGGCCCCTGGGTTCCCCCCTCTGCGAGCAGCGACTTGACGGCCTCGCCGGCGCCTGGACCCAACGTGACCAGAGACATCGCGCGTCCGTTTCGACCCCTAGTAAGCCTGCTTGAAGAGCTCGAGAACCTCGCCCGGATCGCCCGTGGGGCGCGCGTTGAACATGATGTTCGAGTCGGCCAGCGCGTGGAACGCGCACAGCGGAAGGCCCTCTTCCGGCACGCCGACATCGCGCAGCCTCATCGGATGGCCCACCTTCTGCATCAGGGCCTCTACCGCGTCCGCCGCCGCCAGGGCCGCGTCGCGCTCCGTCATGCCTCTGGTGTCGACCCCCAGGGCCTGGGCGACCAGCGCCAGCTTGCCGGTGGCATGATCGACGTTGAAACGCATCACCTTGGGCAACACGATGCCGCAGGCCGCTCCGTGGGGGACGTGATGCAGCGTCCCCGCCGTGTGCGCCATGGCGTGCGCCAGACCGACCTGGGCGATAGTGAACGACCATCCTGCGACGGTGGCCGCGATCTGCATGTTGAGCCTGGCCTTCTCGTTCTTGCCGTCGGCCGCGACCAGCGGCAGGTTCTCGCCGATCAGCCGTATGGCGTGCAATGCCTGGCCGTCGCAGATCGGGTTCGCCATGATGCTCATAGTGGCCTCAACGGCGTGGGTCATGGCGTCC
>DAOUEO010000157.1:0-2501 GCA_034430455.1 Dehalococcoidia bacterium
CATGAACTGGGTCTGACGGAAGGCGTCCTGGGAGTTCGGCGCCTCGGCCCGCGTCGGCAGGACGTACTCGTCCGGCCGACGGATCGGCGAAACGCGCTGGGCGGGGCCTTCGCTCATCCCTGGCGTCGCTGGGCCAGCATGCTGCCGCCCGCGTAGCGGCCCCGGCTGCCGAGCTCCGCCTCGATGCGGAGGAGGCGGTTGTACTTCGCGACCCGCTCGCTGCGGGCGGGAGCGCCGGTCTTGATCTGGCCCGTACCGGCGGCCACTGCCAGGTCGGCGATCGTCGTGTCCTCCGTCTCGCCGCTGCGGTGGCTGATGATCGCCGCCCAGCCCGCGCGCTGCGCCATCTCGACGGCGTCCAGCGTCTCGCTCAGGGTGCCGATCTGGTTCAGCTTGATGAGGATGGCGTTCGCCGCCCCCTCGCGGATCCCCTTGGCCAGTCGCTCCGTGTTGGTGACGAACAGGTCATCGCCCACGATCTGCGTCTGCCGCCCCAGGCGGGAGGTGATCTGCCACCAGCCGCTCCAGTCGTCCTCCGCCAGCCCGTCCTCGATGCTGACGATGGGGTAGCGGCCGCACCAGTCCTCCCAGTGGCTCACCAGCTCGTCGCTGGAGAGGCGCTTCCCTTCCTTGGTCAGGACGTATTGCTTGGCTTTGTCGTCATAGATCTCGCTCGCCGCGGGGTCGAGGGCTATCGCCACGTCCTCCCCCGGCCGGTAGCCAGCGGCCTCGATGGCGGCCAGCACTACCTCTACCGCGTCGCTGTTGCCGCCCAGCGACGGCGCGAAGCCCCCCTCGTCGCCGACGTTGGTGGAGAGCTTCCGCTCCCCCAGCACCTTCTTGAGGGCGTGGTAGACCTCGCTGCCCATCTGGAGGGCGCGGGCGAAGCTCTCGGCGCCGACGGGCATGATCATGAACTCCTGGAAGTCGGTGGAGTCCGCCGCGTGGCGGCCGCCGTTGAGGATGTTGAACATCGGCACCGGCAGCACCCGCGCCGAAGGCCCGCCCAGATAGCGGTAGAGGGGCAGTTCCAGCGAGGCGGCGGCGGCGCGGGCGACGGCCAGGGAGACACCTAGGATGGCGTTCGCGCCCAGGCTCGACTTGTCGGGCGTGCCGTCGAGGGCGCACATCGTCCGGTCGATGGTCGGCTGGTCGAAGGCCGGCAGGCCCAGGACCGCCCCCGCGATCTTCGTGTTGACGTTCTCGACGGCCTTCAGCACCCCCTTGCCGGAGTAGCGCGACGGGTCGCCGTCGCGCAGCTCCAGCGCCTCGTGGCTGCCGGTGCTGGCGCCGGAGGGCACGGCGGCCCGTCCGAGGGCGCCGTCGATGAGGGTGGCCTCTACCTCGAGCGTGGGGTTGCCGCGGGAGTCTAGGATCTCGCGGGCGTGGACGGATTCAATCTCCATGAGCGGGGTCCTCCGATGCTACAGAGCTGCTTGTGTCACCGGCGCGGGCGGCGGCGAGCGCCTTCTCGACCGCCTCGCCGGGACTATCGGCGCGGATCAGCGGCGGCTGCTCAGGGCCGGGAGCGCTGAGCGACCAGCTCGCCAGCAGGACTACCGGCTTGCCGTACTGAAGGGCGTAGGCGATCTCGGAGAGGGTGCCGTAGGAGCCGTCGACGGCGATGACGGCGCTTCCCGAGAGGACGACGATGCTGTTGCGGGCGATGCCGAGGCCGGTGACGATAGGGTACTCGACATAAGGATTCATCCCCGCGCTGTCGGCCGTGGGAAGGATGCCGATGGTGTGGCCCCCCTCCGCCCGGGCGCCCCGGCAGGCCGCCTCCATGACGCCGCCGCGCCCGCCGCAGACCAACGTGCAGCCGCGTCGCGCCAGTTCGCGGCCCACCTCCTCGGCCATGCGCACGGCCTCGGGCGGGGCGTGGTCGCCGCCGACAACCGAGATCATCATCGGGACAATCATATCGGGCGGAGACGCCTGCGACAAGGCTAGGGGCGGGTGGCCAGCGAGTATTCGTAGCCCGCCGTCTCGGTGGTGCCCTCGCTGGCGCCGGCGATCACGATAACGGCGTCGACCGGCCCCTCGAGGTCGACGGCGGCGCGGTTCCCGCTGTCGAGGGTGATCTGCCTGACCTGTGGCTCTTCGCCGCGCTCCACGAGCTGCACGAGGAAGCGCTGGGAAAGGGGGCCGGTAAGGCGTTGGAAGCCGGCCGCCTCCCAGCCGCCGTCCTCCTCGGCGTCGTCGCGCAGTCCCAGCTCGGGGATGGAGAGATCGTCGATCGCCCAGCCGGGCGCGTTGACGGCGCTGTCGGTCACGTACTCGAAGCGCAGCAGCACCTGCTCTCCCGCGAACGGCGTCAGGTCTATCGACTCCTCCACCCACTCCGGCTCCTCTCCGCCGCCGCTCTTGCCGCTGTAGCCGGGGCCGTACGCCTGCCGCAGCGGGTCGTCGTCGGTGGTGTGGCGGCCGGGCAGGGCCTTCCAGGTGGCGCCGCCGTCCGTCGACACCTCGACGTAGCCGTAGTCGAACCAGCTCTCGAT